>JAMCWG010000175.1 GCA_023475235.1 Chloroflexota bacterium | reverse complement strand
TCGCCCGGCAGGTCGCCGTTGGCTGAGGTGTTGATCTGGCCGCCGAAGCGGTTGGGGCTGGTCGGCCAGTACGGTGCCCGGACCCCGCTGTCGCCCACCAGGAAGCGCGACATGAAGCCGGGCCGCGCGGCGCTGCCGTAGTAGTACTCGATGTCGGTGATGTACTCCGGGAACATATGCGGCGCGTAGCGGTTGGCGCTCTTGGTTTGGATATTGGTGACGCCGATGGCCTGGATGCGCCGGTCGTAGGGCCTGTTCTCCCCGGCGACCTCGTAGGTCATCACCGGCTCGATCTTGTTCGCCCCCTGGTGCTCGCTGGCGATGAGCAGGGCGTCGCCCGCCTGGTAAGGGAAATTGATGTGGTCCAGATGGCGGAAGTCGTCGCCCGGCTCCACGTAGCCCTCGAAGTGGGTCTCACCGCGGTCGACCAGGTCCTTCTTGTTGTTCACCGGCAGCTTTTTGCCGTGGGCGATGATGGGCGAGTCCTGGGGATAGACCACGCCGGCGTGGCGCATGCTGCACACCCACAGGTGGCCGTCGGGGTCGGTGTAGGTGGCAAGCACGTGAGCGTGGTACTCGCCGGGCGCGTCGAGGACCAGGGGCTGCATCCCCTGGGCGGCCCCGAAGATGCCGCCGGGCGTCGCCTTGCCCGAGTAGGTGATCGTCCGCGCCAGGGCCGGGTCGGAGTCGGGGTACAGGGTGGCCGTCACCTCGACGTCGGCCGGAACGGCGGGCGCGAAGCCGATGTCGCGGCCGTAGCGGCTGCCCGCGGGGTAGGACTGCCCCTGGAAGGTGGCTGTGGCCAAGGTCATCCGTTTGGCGATCCAGAAGTGGTAGGTGCCGCCACCCTGGTAGCGGTTGCCCCATATGTCGGCTATCCAGCCGGTAGCCGTCACCGTGTAGCGGCCGTAGCCGGCGGGCCGCCAGGCCGCGAAGGCCGGCTGCCTGGTGGTCGATCCGAAGCCCCGCTTCTCCACAAAGGGCGCCGTGCCCAGGTCGGTTGTCTCGCCGTCCGGCCCGGTCACCTGCACGCTCAGCTCGCCGCTGCCGTAGTCCCAGGGGATGTTGTTACGGGGATCGATGATATCGATGGGGAACTGCGGCTCCAGCGAGTAGGCGAGCCTGTTCCCGCGCTCGCCGTACAGGGGAAGGATGACCTCGTCGGGGATGAGGTTGCGCTCCGACATCGCGAAGCGCCCCTGGTCCTCGTCGGCGACGACGCCCCGGTAGCCGTTGGAGTTATACCCGGCCAGGAGAAGCCAGGGGATGCGCGGCTGGATGGCGCTGGCGTCGACCCACTGGCCGGAGGCGTGGGTGCCGCTGGCCCGGATGGGCGACGAGTACATCTGGCAATCGACCTGCCGCTCCCGCGCCGGCGGCCGCTGGGCGAAGGCGTCGCCGTTGAGGCTGTAGCGGCGCTTGTTGGCTACCACGCCGAAGTCCAGTCGCAGCCGGTAGATGCCGGGCGGCAGGTCGTCGGGCAGGCTGGTGTTGATGGCGAAGCGGACCTGCTGGCCGCCTTCGACATCCACCAGCGAGGAGGCGGGCCGGTTCTGCAGCTCGTCCAGGGGCGTCCGGTAGGGATACCCCAGGCGGTTGGTGAGGGCGCTGGACACGCCCCCTTCGATGGCCAGCCCGGTCGGCGTCAGCAGCGTAGACATCCGCTCGTCGCCCGCTAGGCGGACCCAGCCATCGGCGTCGAAGGACCGCTCGGCCGTCACCAGCATGCAAAGCTGGTCGATCTTCCCGGCCCTGGCTTCCAGCCCGGCCAGATGCCCACCGGCCAGGGTCAGGGCGACGCCGATGCTCAGCGGCGTCCCGGGCTGCCAGGCGGATGAAGAAACGGAGGCCTCGGCGTGCCAGTCGCCGTACTCGGTGTGGCCGTCGTGGGCGAAGGGCAGCGCGCCGGGCGGTGCTGCGAACGCTGCCCTCGACTTCGAAGCACTGGCGCGGCCTCCGCTGTAGCCGGCCACGGCGGAGCCAGCGGCCGCGGTCGCCATAGACACGATGAACTTTCGCCGGCTGATGCGCATTTCATACCTCCTTTGGCAGGCAGCCCAAATCCGTTGTGAGCCGACACCAGATGGTGCTTACCTATGTAGTATAGTCGAAGAAGGGGCAGAGAATGTACGGGGTAGCGAGAGAGAACTTGAGGAATTCCTGACATGACCGAAGGCCGTGCTGGGGTGCGGCCCAGGACCGCACCCCACGGACCCTATGAGTATATCTCGCGGAGCGGGGTAGTCAGGCTCGACCCGACCACCCCGCTGCGTTACGGACCATCGGCGACCGCTTTTGGCGGGTCGCGGCGAGAGGCTAGGGAGTCGGGTTACTCCTCGCCCTTCAGGTACTTGTCGATGGAGGCGGCCGCGCGCCGGCCTGCGCCCATCGCCGAGATGACGGTGGCCGCGCCGGTCACCAGGTCGCCGCCGGCCCAAACACCCTTCTTGGTCGTGGCACCCGTCGCCGGGTCGACCACTACCGTGCCGTGCCGGCTGACCTCCAGCCCGGGCGTCGACCGCGGCACCAGCGGATTGGGCGAAGTGCCGATGGCCACCACCACCGTGTCCGCCTCCAGGGTGAACTCCGAGCCCGGCATCGGCAGGGGCCGCCGCCGGCCGGAGGCGTCCGGCTCGCCCAATTGCATCTGCTGGCATTCCATCGCACATACCGCGCCCTTGTCGTTGCCGATCATCTTGGTAGGTGCGGTGAGCAGCAGGAACCTGACGCCTTCTTCCTCGGCGTGCTCGGCCTCCTCGGCCCGGGCCGGCATCTCCGTGCGGGACCGGCGGTAGACGATGGATACTTCCTTGGCCCCCAGGCGCAGGGCACAGCGGGCCGAGTCCATCGCCACGTTGCCGGCGCCAACCACGGCCACCCGATCGCCCACCTTCACCGGCGTATCGTACTCGGGGAATGCATAGGCCTTCATCAGGTTGACCCGGGTGAGGAACTCGTTGGCCGAGTAGACGCCGGCCAGGTTCTCGCCCGGCACGCCCACGAACTGGGGCAGGCCGGCGCCCGTGCCCAGGAAAACGGCGTCGTACCCATCGGCGAGCATCTCGTCCACGGTGGCCGTCTTCCCGACCACGAAGTTGTAGACTATGTCGACCCCCAGCTTCTGGAGGTTGGCGATCTCGGCACCGGACACGGTCCGCGGCAACCGGAAGGGCGGGATGCCGTAGGTGAGCACGCCGCCGGGCCGGTGCAGCGCCTCGAATATGGTGACCTGGTGGCCCATCCGGGCCAGTTCGCCAGCCGCGGTGAGGCTGGACGGGCCGGACCCCACAACCGCCACCTTCTTGCCGGACAACTCGCTTAGCTGGGGCAGCTCCACCCCACGGTCCAGCTCCCAGTCGGCGATCCAGCGCTCCAGCCGCCCGATGGCGACCGATGCGCCCCGCTTGAAGTAGACGCACTTCTCCTCGCACTGAGTCTCCTGCGGGCAGACGCGGCCGCAGATGGCGGGGAGCATATTGGTGCTCTTCATAATGCGGGCCGCCTCGGGGAAGTCGCCCTCCCGCATGGCCTTGATGAACTCGGGGATGCGGACGTTGACCGGGCAGCCGTCCACGCACGGCTTGTTCTTGCACTGGAGGCACCGATTGGCCTCCTCGACGGCCATCTCCTCGGAGTAGCCCAGGGCTACTTCCCCGAAGTTCTTTATGCGCTCCGCCGCGTCCTGGCTGGGCATACCGTGGCGACTGAAATTTGCTTTAGGCATCGTATTCTCCTCTCCCCGTCCTTATGCCTTGGCCCCGGCTTGAGCGGCGATGCGCTCCTGGAAGCGGGCCAGTGCCAGCTTCTCTTCGGGGACGAAGAGGGCCTGGCGGGCCACCAACTGGTCCCAGTCCACCTGGTGGGCGTCGAACTCCGGTCCGTCCACGCAGGCGAATTTCGTCTCGCCTGCCACGGTAACCCGGCAGACGCCGCAGAGACCGGTGGCGTCGATCATCACGGGATTGAGGCTGACGATGGTCTTCACGCCGTAGGGCAGGGTGGTGCGGGTCATCGCCCGCATCATCGGAACCGGCCCGACGCCGAACACCAGGTCGATCTTCTCTTTCGCCTCCAGCTTCTCCTGGAGCACCTGGGTCACGAAGCCCTTGCGGCCCTTGGAGCCGTCATCGGTAGTAACGTAGAACTCGTCGCTGATCCCGCGAAGCCGGTCCTCCCAGATGAGGAGGTCTAGATTGCGGGCGCCGATGATGCCGATGATCTTGTTCCCGGCCTGCTTCAAGGCGCGGGCGATGGGGAACATCGCGGCCATGCCGAAGCCGCCGCCCAGGCAGGCCACCGTACCGTAGTTCCCCAAATGACTGGGCAGGCCCATCGGCCCGGCGACCACCGCCAGGCTGTCGCCCGCCTCCAGGGTAGCCATCTGACAGGTCGTCTTGCCCACCTGCTGCACGATGATAGTGATAACGCCGGCCCCTGCGTCGATATCGGCGACGGTGAGGGGAATACGTTCCCCCTGCTCGTCCACCACGACCACCACGAACTGGCCGGGCCGAGCTTTGCGTGCCACATAGGGAGCTTCGACCCTAAACAGCTTGCTGTTTACGGTCAAAGTCTCTGTGGCGAGAATCTTGTACACCTATCCTTCCTCCTCAATGTCAATAAGTACATCTGATCTGCCTGCCGGCCGAAGCGCACCCCTCTCGCCGGCAGGCCAGCGTCCATCGCTACGGCTCGGGTTCTTCCCCGAAGCCTTGTGCCTCCTCGGGCATCTCGCCCGCTTCCATACGTTCTACCATATCATCAAACTCATCACCCATATCTTCGCCCAGCTCGCTGCCCATACGCCTCGCCCAGCGGGCCACGCTACGCGGATCGTTCTCGTCCACATCGCCGAACTGGCTGGGATCGGCCAGGCTCTCGAGCCGGCTCTCTTCCGAGCGGAGCACAGCCACCCTGGATACGGTACGCTGCACCTGGTCCGAGCCGCAGCGCGCGCAGCGCGGAGACGCAGGTGGCTGGTAGCTTCGCACTAGGAGGCTGGTCAGCCGGCCGCACCGGCTGCACCGGTATTCATATACGGGCATAGCTGCATCCGCTCCATTATGTGCACCAAGATACGATACACCAACATACACTTCACGTGCAAGCGATGCGCGATGTAGGTGAGTAAATACCGGGGTCTTCACCGCAAATTATACTTATGGCGAGCGGCGAAGGCAACTGATGGCGAGCATCGATATCTATCAGAGAGTGCAGGCCGGCCCGCTGCGGTGGCAGCCGGGTAGCCAAAGAAAGTGCTGGCGCCTCGTAATGGAGGCGACAGCACCCGATGAAGCTTGCGTCCGCGGATATGCCCTTCAGACCATCGCCGGTGAGAAGGCCGGCCAGGCCCTTCCGCTAATGGGATGCCAGGTACGGCACCAGGCTGTTGGCTAGGGGCGAGCCCAGGCCGGTCACGAAGTCGTAGCCGGTCGCCGCGGTGCAGTTGCCACCGCAAGTACCATTCGTCCCCGAAATAATGTCACGGTAGTCCGAGCTGTAGACCGAACTGGCCGCGGCGTTGTACTCGGGCGAGCTACCGAGGTTGTTGCTGGAGAGCGAGCCCCCCGTCCCCGATTGGTCGGCAAGGACGACGAGGGCCGCCCACTGGGGAGAGCCGGCGCTGGTGCCGCCCACCTGGAACCAACCGCTCTGGCCATAATAAGGAGTCGAGTCGTATACAGGGAAGCCCGTGTTGGGGTCGGCGTTATAGGCGACGTCGGGAGAGCCGCGTTTGCCACTGGTGTACGGTATCGGGTAGCCCAACTGGTAGCCTGGCTCGGTCTCATATTTACTGATGCCGCCGCCGGAGCCGCTCCAGGCCGTTTCCGAGACGAAATTGCCAGCGGAGTCAAGGCTCAAGCTTGTGCCGCCGACGGCGACGACATAAGGCGAGACAGCCGGGTAAATGACGCCGTCACCGCTGTCACCGGAGGCGGCAGTGAAGGTCACGCCTGGCTTGTTGAAGTGGACATCGTAAGAAGTCTCGCTGGTGAACTCGTTTCCGCCCCAGCTCATCGATACCGCCCTGGCGCCCCTACTCACGGCGACGTCGACCGCGCCCAGCAGATTCGAAAAGCTGCTGGTCCTGGCCTCGACGAGCAAGATATCCGCCCCCGGAGCGATGGCGTGCGCCCACTGGACATCCAGCGAGGTCTCCAGGGCCCAGCCACCATCCGTGCGGTACTTGCCGCCCTGGGCGTAGACCTTCTGGAAGCAGGGATGGGGGCCGGCAGCGACGGTGCAGGAAGGAGTATTGGGCAGGCCGTTCATCATGCGCAGCCCGTAGGTGCTGATGAACATCTTAAGGTCGCTGGCGGCCGTCGGATCATCGAAGGCGTCGACAATCCCGATGATCTGGCCATCGCCACTGTTGGTTAGCTGATCGAAGCCGTACGCGTGGCGCACCTGGGCCGGACTGTAGCCGCTCGGGACCACGGCAGCCTTGCCGTGCACGTGAATGGGCGGGTGAGCCGTGCGCTCGGGCGGAGCGCCTTCCGCCGTGCCCAGGTCGAAGGGGACCAGAAGGGAGAGGACAACAAAGAGGCTGATAACTGCGGCCTTACGAAACATCATCACCACCACCTCCAACGCCAGCCACCATATGATGCTAAGCCGACGGCTTAGTTAACTGCAATCTAAAGCATTAAGCTCGAATTGTCAAGCATTTCATACGGCTTGACGCTGCTCAACCCTCGACATAGAATCGAGTAAAGACACTTAGGGAGTTTGATTTGCGAATAATCCTATACACAGGAAAGGGAGGCGTGGGCAAGACCAGCGTATCGGCGGCCACCGCGTTGCGCTGCGCTCAGCGCGGCTACCGGACCATCGTGGTCAGCACCGACGCCGCCCATAGCCTGGCCGATTCCTTTGATATGCCGTTGGGCGCCGAGCCCACACCCGTGGCCCCCAATCTGTGGGCCCAGGAAATCAGTATCTATCACGAGGTCAGCCAGCACTGGGGTACCATCCAGTCCTATGTCCAGTCGGTGCTCACCTGGCAGGGGCTGGACCGGACGGTAGCCGATGAGATGGCTATCTTCCCGGGTATGGAGGAGCTTTCCAGCCTTCTCCTCATCACCAAGCACCACGACAGCCAGAAATACGATGTGATTATCATCGACAGCGCCCCTACCGGCGAGACGCTGCGGCTGCTCAGCTTCCCGGAGGTGGCGCGCTGGTGGCTGAAGAATATCTTCCCCATCCAGCGCCAGGCCTACAAGCTCATCCGCCCGATAATGCGCCCGTTCACCGACCTACCGGTGCCGGGGGACGATGTGATGGAGTCCATCAAGAACTTCCTCCTGTCCCTCGACCATATGCACCGGCTGCTCAGTGACCAGGAGCTATCGACCGTGCGCCTGGTCCTGAACCCGGAGAAGATGGTGATCAAGGAGGCACAGCGCACCTACACCTATCTCAACCTTTACGGGTACAAGACCGACGCCATAATCTGCAATCGGGTTTTCCCAGAGGACGCGGAGAAGGGCTACTTCCACAACTGGCGGGAAATCCAGGAGAAGTACAACCGTCTGGTGGATGAGGCCTTTTCGCCGGTGCCCATCTTCCGCGTCCCCTTCTTCGACGATGAGGTGGTGGGGACCAGGATGCTGGAGCGAATGGGGGAGAGCCTCTTCGACGATACGGACCCCGCTCAGATATACTATCAGGGTGCCACGGAGAAGCTCGAGCGACTGAACGGGCACTATGTCCTGAGCATTCCACTGCCTTTCGTCAGCAAGGAAGAGGTCAACCTCGTGCGCAAAGGGGAAGAGCTGGTGGTACAGGTAGGCAACTGGAGACGAAACCTGATACTGCCTCATTCCCTGATGGGCCTGGAGACCCTGGGAGCCAAGATGGAAGACCACACGTTGCATGTCCGTTTCGGCGAAAGCGTAAGCGCCGGCAGCAGCCGGCCCAGGTGAGGCCTAGGAGGTAGATCAATACATGGAAGGGGAGCAGGAGAAAGCCCAGGAGCAACCCACCGAGGGGGAGCGGCGCCGCAGACACCGCATGGGAGACATGACGCGAGAATTCGACGAAATGCAGGAGAAGATGGCAGGTATGCTGCCCGACGAGTTTGTGCAGCATATGCGGGCGGCCCAGAAAGAGATGCTGCTGGCGATGCGCAGCCTCCTGGATGCCGGCGTCAGCAAGATCGAGGAGCGGGAGCGACGGCGCGCCGCCCGCCGTGCTCGCAAGGTGGAGGTAGAGTAGGGCGGCCACACAGGTCGCTGCCCGTTGTAGTCGCAGGGTTTATCCCTGCGGGCGGCGCAGCAGGGTAGCCGCAGGCTTGAGCCTGCGCCTTCGCTGGCATCGCAGACATAAAGGCTGCGGGCTGCCCGTTGTAGTCGCAGGGTTTATCCCTGCGGACAGCGCAGCCGTAAAGGCTGCGGCTACAGTTTCCTCAATCGCAGAAGCATAGAAGGCACAAAGAGCGGTGCAGGGTGCTGGCCATAGCGCCCGCGCTCTTTGTGCCTTCGTGTTTTTCCGGCCACAACTCCGTACCGACGGTGATGGCGCCGGTTCCTTGACACCGAACGTTGCGCGCCTATAATGGCGTCGTGCCGTCAGATCTGACGGCGACATCTATGACCTGGTGGTAGTGATTGACGCGCCAGACGACCAGACAGTCGCGGTTGGGGTGCTGCGGCAAGCAAGTCAGGGGAACCTCACCACGCAGACCATGCGGGCCTTCAGCGAAGACGAGTTCGCCCAGATCGTGAGCAGGCTGCCGTAGGCTACGGCAGGTTTCGAGTTTTGCCCGCGCTTGCGGTCTGCCTTTAGCGTATTGACACGGCGTTGATGATCGACTGTCAGGAGATTGCCAGCAATGAATGTCATAGAAGCCATCGAGAAGCGACGAAGCATAAGAGACTACAGGCCAGACCCCGTCCCAGACGACGTGCTGGGCAGGCTCCTCAACGCGATGCGCCTGGCTCCATCGGGCTCCAACCGCCAGCCCTGGAAGTTCATCGTCGTCCGGGACAAGGAAACGAAAACGAGGCTGGCCGAGGCATGTGCGTTCTACCGGCCGTCCGGCGAGCTGCGGGTCCAGCGGTGGATCGCCGAGGCCCCTGTGATCATCGTCGCGTGCGGCGCGGAGCGGCTGGCCGGGGCCCGCTATTTCAGGGATGGGCGGCTTTTCGTTACCGACGGCAGCACCGCGGAGCAGGAAGTGAAGGCCGGCGCAACCCCAGGCCGGAGCAGCCTCCTGGTGGACCTGGCCATTGCCATAGACCACCTGTCGCTGGCCGCAATGGACGAGGGCCTGGGCACCTGCTGGGTCGCGGGGCTCGACGAGAGGCTCGTCGGCGAGGCCTTATCGCTGCCCGATGGGTGGCGGGCCCCGATAGCGATGACCGTGGGCTATCCCGCCGGTCCCTGGCCTGAGCCCCGCCCCCGAAAGCCGTTGGCGGACGTCGTCTGCTACGAGAAGTTCAGCTAGCAGCAATCGAGGAGTGTGGCTAGGCGTGGGCCCAGTGAATGACGGATGCTAGTTTACCTCGTGCGCCACGGCCAGTCCTACAACACGCATCCCGGCCCTGACGACCCGGCGCCGATCAACCCGCCGCTGACGCCTGTGGGACAGGCCGAGGCGAGGCTGGTGGCCCAACGGCTCAAGGCCATCAAGGTGGGCCGGCTTATCTCAAGCCCGATGGTGCGGACGATCGAGACCGCCCGTATCATCGCTGATGTACTTGGCCTCCCTGTCGAGGTCTGGCCTCGCTGCTACGAGTATCGGGCTACACCGGGCTATCCCTGTTGGGGCGCGAGGGAGCTCCGCGCTCGCTACCCCGGTCTGACACTGCCGGCGGACTTCGCCGACGACGACTGGCACTATGGTGACGAGTCGCCGGAGAGCGGCGAGCAGCGGGCGGAGGACTTCGTGGAGTGGCTCAGGACCGGGGCCGGCCACTCGGCGGCAAGGCGGATGGCCGTGGTCACGCACGGCACCTTCACCCGGCTGGTGCTGTGCCGGATGTTTGGCGCCCCGCTCGAGCTCATGCGCCGGCTGGCGATGGACAACACCGCAGTGAGTACCCTCGAGGTATCGGAAAAGGGCTCTCGAGTCCTGGGGATCAACGATACGTCGCACCTGATAGGCATGGACGGGCTGGACCCGGTGCTGGGCATCACGCGGTAGCACAAGAAATGCGGCCCGTCCTCACAGCGGTCTGGCCTCGGCCGGAGCCCGATCTCTGATGTACCGGTGCAGTCTCCTTTTCGGTCACTACATCGACATCACGTTCGAGCAGTTCCTGCAGGTCCATCAACAGACCGCCAAGGTCGAACCGGCTCCGGCCTGGCTCCAATTCGACCAAGAAATCGATATCACTCTCGGCCGTCGCTTCGCCGCGGGCCGCCGAGCCGAACACGCGCACATCGCGGCACGCCCCGCTCGCGCCCGGCACTCCGTCGGCAATCGCCGGCAGGCTTGCGGGACACCCCTCGTTCCCCCAACCCCCCTCTCTCCTTGTGGGAGAGGGGGGCGGGCGTTCCTCGCTCGGAGGCAGGTGTTCCCCTCTCCCAAAATGGGAGAGGGGCTAGGGGTGAGGGAAGCACCGCGACAGCGCTTTGACTCGGTGAGGTGGAGACCACTGTCGGCGATTCCCATCAGAACCCCGGATTCGCCCCGGTTCGTGACAAGGGTGTATCCGGCCTGCAGGCCTAGGCTTTGAGGATATCCGCCTTGCCCAAGTACTCGGTAATGTCTAGCGGCTCCTGACCACGACGGAGCAGTTGATAGTGGTTGCCCGTCCGTGTCACGTTGAACTTCAACTGGCCCTGTGACTTAGACAAGGCATTGACAAGAGTTCTAATCTCTTCAGCAGGTAATACGAAGTCGAGAATCGGGCCTGACTGGGGCTGGCATAGTAGAACCGCGCATGCTCCACGGCCGCGCATTCCCTTCAACACTTCGTCCTCCTTAAGGCCGAGGAACCAGCGGTTGAGCCGTCGTTCCGTTGCGAATGCGAGGCCGACGCGGATACCGGAACTGGTCGTAGCCCATATTCCATCTTGGCGGGTGATAACGATCCCGGTATGTTGCAATCCCGATATATACTTCTGACGCTCCTGCTCCCCGTGCTCCCTGCTCGTCAGGATCGGAGTTCGCGCTGGATTCCTCTGAACGAGCGCACCTGAGGGACGTTGTTCTTGATTGGACGACCCTGAACTTGCGAGGATGCCTACCAGCAACTGTCCCAAAATACCCCGGGCCTCGGGATCTTCGACTAGGCGGCTGATGAGCTTTACCTTTTCCGGCTTGGGCAGTGACAACACAGCTAGGATCAATCCCTCAGTAAGGCCTGGCCGGATCTGGTATCCGCGTTCGCTACTGTCGTTCACTGCAATCCTCCTGTATTAGTAACTGTTAGTATCTTACAGTTACTAATCACCATTGTCAAGCCTTCTTAGGGCGTGTCGGGCGAAATGGCATCATTTGGCGGATTGGCAAGCCACCTAGACCTTAGCAATGTCGCATTAGACAGGTATTCGGCAGCAGGGTCATGCCAAAGTCCGATCTGACAACTGACGAAGGCACCTCGGCCCGGTTGGACAGTCCGCGGCTTCACCCCTGGACTGCGTCTTTCCCCTCAAAGAGCCACCGCAGGAGGCCTTTCCGCGTGTAGAGGGGAGGTCGGAGGGGTGAAGTAATTCAACCACTGGCACTTCACTCTTGCGGCAGGGTACTTTGATATGGCCTTGGTATGGTGAAGCGTGGTCTTGCATGATCAGGCACCATGATGTAAGAGTCTAGGTATGTCACCACTCAAGATCCGAACAACCGGTTGATCCCCGCCGGCGGGGGCTTTGCCTGGAAGCTGTCTGGGGGAATATGACACCGCCAAGATAGTAACATATTATGAATAAGTGGACCGCAACGGGGGGCGCACCCCGCCATTGCACCCGCCCGTGTCATCCTGCCTCACCCTGCTTCCGTCCCGTCACGATGTTCACCAGCCGGCCCGGCACGTAGACCACCTTCGGCGCGGCTCCGTCGCCGAGGAATCTCCTCACCTTTTCGCTGGCCAGGGCCTGCTCCCGCACGCTGGCCTCGTCAGCGTCGGCGGGCACGGTCAACCGGTCGCGCACCTTGCCGTTCACCTGGACCACCACGGTGACCAGCTCGTCCGCAGCCAGGTCTGGGTCCCACTTCGGCCAGGCCTGATTGTGGATGCTGTAAGGATTGCCCAACTGCTCCCAGAGATCCTCGGCGAAGTGAGGCACGGTCGGGGCCAGCAGCAGAAGTATGGTCTTCATTGCCTCTCGCCAGGCCGCGCCGCCCACCGGGCCCGCCTCCTGGACGCGCTGCAGCCCGTTACTGAACTCCATTAGCGCCGCCAGCATCGTGTTGAAGCGGAACTTCTCTATGTCCTCGGTCACCCGCTTGATGGTCTTATGGGTCAGCCGACGCACCTCCCTCGCCCGCTCGGAATTGGTCTTGGGCCCCGCCTCACCCTGGTCGATAGTGGCCTGCACCTGGTTCCACACCCGGTTCAGGAAGCGGGAGATACCGCCGATGCCCTGGCTGTTCCAGCTTCCACCCTGGTCCCAGGGGCCCAGGAACATGAGGAACGCCCGCACCGTATCGGCGCCCAGCCGCTGCACATAGTCGTCGGGGTTGACCACATTGCCGCGGCTCTTGCTCATCTTCTCGTTGTCTTCGCCCAGGATGATGCCCTGGTTGGCCAGTCGCAGGAAAGGCTCACCGAAGTCGATGAGGCCGACGTCCCGCAGGGCCTTGGTGAAGAACCGGGCATAGAGCAGGTGCATCACGGCGTGTTCCACACCGCCCATGTACTGGTCCACCGGCAGCCAGTAGCGCACCGCCGCCGGGTCCGCCGCGCTCACCTCGTAGTGGGCGTTGGCGTAGCGCAGGAAGTACCAGGACGAGCACACGAAGGTGTCCATTGTGTCGGTCTCACGCCGCGCCGGGCCGCCGCACTGCGGGCAGGTGGTCTCGTAGAAGCCGCGGTGGTACTTCAGCGGCGATTCGCCGGTGGGCCGGAACTCGGCATCCTCCGGCAGCAGCACCGGCAACTGGTCCTCCGGCACGGGCTGCTCGCCGCACTTGTCGCAGTAGATGATCGGGATGGGCGCGCCCCAGTAGCGCTGCCGGGAGACCAGCCAGTCCCGCAGCCGGTAGGTGACCTTGCGACCCCCCATGCCCTGCTCTTCCAGGTAGTCGCAGATGCACTCGTAGCCCTCGGATGAGGGCATTCCGTTGAAGGGGCCGGAGTTGACCATCATCCCTTCATCGGTGTAGGCCTCCGTCAGCTCTTCGCCCTGCTGCCAGCCGTAAGGGGCGATGACCACGGGGATGGGCAGGCCGTACTTCTTCGCGAAGGCGAAGTCGCGCTCGTCGTGGGCCGGCACGCCCATCACCGTGCCGGTGCCGTAGGTCAGCAGCACATAGTCGGCGATCCAGATGGGGACGCGCTCGCCGTTCAGCGGGTTGACGGCGTAAGCGCCGGTGAAGACGCCGGTCTTCTCTCTTTCGGTGGAGAGCCGCTCGATCTCGGTCTCTTTCCGCGTCATATCGACGTAGGTTTCCACGTCGGCGCGGCGGTCGGGGGTGGTGAGCCGCTCCACCAGGGGATGCTCCGGCGCCAGCACCATAAAGGTGACGCCGTACACCGTGTCCGGCCGGGTGGTGAACACAGGCATGGCGTCGCCGGCCTCGCTGCGGAAGACGATCTCGGCGCCATAGCTCTTGCCGATCCAGTTGCGCTGCATATTGACGACCCGCTCCGGCCACTCCAGCCCATCCAGGTCTTCCAGCAGCTCGTCGGCGTAGCGGGTGATGCGGAAGAACCACTGCTCCAGCTCGCGGCGGACGACCGGTGTGTGGCACCGCTCGCAGGTCCCCTCCACCACCTGCTCGTTGGCCAGGACGGTGGCGCAGCCGCTGCACCAGTTAGCCGCGGCCTTCGCTTTGTAGGCCAGGCCGTGCTTGTAGAGCTGCAGGAACAGCCACTCGGTCCATTTGTAGTACTCCGGCAGGCAGGTCACCACCTCACGGCCCCAGTCGTACATCGCGCCGATGGACCGCAACTGGCGACGCATATTCTCAATGTTACGCATCGTCCACTGGAAGGGGTGGATGCCGCTGCGGATGGCCGCGTTCTCTGCGGGCAGGCCGAACGCGTCGAAGCCGATGGGCTCGAGGACGTTGTAGCCGCACATCCGCTTGTAGCGGGCGTGCGCATCGGCGGGGCCGTAGTTGTACCAGTGGCCGATGTGCAGGTCGCCGGAGGTATACGGAAACATGACCAGCGCGTAGTACTTCTGCCGCGCCGGGTCCTCCGTCACCCGGTACAGGCCGGTCTGCTCCCAGCGGGCCTGCCATTTCTTCTCGATGGCTACCGGATCGTATCTCTCTGCCACTTAAGTGTACTCCCTAACACACAAAAGGCCAGAAACCGGCTGGCTTCTAGCCCTGATGATAGCAGGTTGGCGCGTTTGCGGCTACGCCACTTCAGCGAAATATCGATGCTCGCTTACTGTGGCGATGATACTGACACCTGTACGGTCGTAGAGGTCGAACTTCACCTGGACGCTTGCCTCGGTCGCCGCTTCAACTTCTTCTGCGGATACGCCAAGGCGAACCCAAGCGTCGGCGCCGTACCAGCGCTCGGGTATTATCTCGTACTCAAGGTCCGGGAACCGGCGCCGCATCTCATCGGCGTATATCTGAGCCACGTCGCGAATACGATTCTTAGTCTTGCGCACCCTCACGCTCCCCGATTGCCGTTAACAAGCGATCAAACAAGTCTTTTGCCGCATTCAGTCGCCTGGCGACTGTCCGGCTCGTCCAGGCCTCTTGCTCATAATCTACTTTCAATCGTTCCTCAAACATCGCAGCGACAGTATCGGCATCTTTGCTTGTGAAGAGGAACCCCCTGCGACCGAACTGGTTACGAAAATCGTTGATCAATGTGTCGTGATCCCAGCGCGGGCGCCTTACCTGTCCCCTCGTGGTGAGCAGCGCCACCACCAGGTGATACACAGCATAATAGGACCGGGAAACAGACGTCTCCCAGTCCTCTCGCTGAAAGGCAGCCTCGGCGGCTGTCAGGAACCTTTGGGCTTTGGCCACTCGCCATTGCTGCAACGAAAGCCCCTGTGCCCGTTGGTGGACCTGAGGGGACTCGAACCCCTGACCTCAACACTGCCAGTGTCGCGCGCTCCCAGCTGCGCTACAGGCCCGTTTCGATGATGCAAGAAACATTCTAGCAGAGAAGCAGGGGGAATGCAACTCAATCCTCCTCAAGCAATAGGGCCTTTTCAAAGTCCAGTGATCTGGTTGCAGTTGGGGTCCACCTCACCCCCTGGCCCCTCGCCAGTCGCCAGACCCGCCATCCTCACCAGCAGTCAAAGAAGGCGACCCCTCGCCACGGCGAGAGTGCCGCAGGCATCTTGGCGGGAGGCGAGTCGTCTGCCGAAGGCGGACCTCGCCACGGCGAGTCGCTCGCCAGAGTCGCCTCGGACACCAACTGGTCACAGAGGCGAGTCTGGCGACCTACGGAGACCGCCTCTGGCGGGCCGTGGCGAGGGGTGGCCGCAGGCCGGAGGTGAGGTCAATTCTGAGCAGCAAGCTATTTGGATTGCCTGGTGGTTCTGGGTCGGCGACTTTGAAAAGTTCCCATGTTCCTTTGGGACACCACCGCGGATGAAAATGCTTCGCTATTTTAAGAGCAGACCCTGCTGAAGCAAGTTTACCCCTTTCGGTAACACTTATCATGAGGCGGATCGGCAGATTGACACCAGCATTATCGCCGCCTATAATTCGGTCATGATTTTGTAATTACATCATGACACTATCATCGTCCAGGTAGGGGACAGAGTAGATGCTTAATAGTGGACTGAGCCCACAGGGAGCTGTGTAATGCGAGCCCTGGACTTCCGGACTGCCAAGACAAGCTTCGTGGATGCCGCCTATCGCGCCATCCTGGATGCGATCCTAAGCCACGAGTTCAAGCCTGGTGAGAGACTATCGCCTAACGACCTGGCGGCTCAGCTTGGCCTCAGCCGCTCCCCGGTGGACCGGGCCCTGGAGCGTTTAGCGGGAGAGGCGCTGGTAGAGCTGAGGCCCGGCCGGGGTCCCTACGTGGCAGAGCCCACCGTGAGCGAGCTCCTCGAATTCTACGAGTTGCGGAGCATCTTGGAGGAGCAAGCCGCGCAGAGGGGCATCTCGCGAGTGAACGATGCTTTTCTGGCCCGTATGGAGGAGCTTATCGCCAGCGAGTCCGCGCTGATGGCGCAGCGGGATGGCACTTATGAGTGGCAACGCAATCTGTCGGCGGTCGACCGCGATATCCATCGCCACGTCGTTTCGCTTTGGCCCAATCGGAAGGCGCAAGCCTGGTATCAGCAAGCTAACATGCATATCAAGTCATTTCTTCTCCTCAAGGTGGCCGGGGCATACTCTGAGAAGTCGGTAGAGGAGCATCGCGGTATTCTCGAGGCGCTCAGGGCGCGGGACGGAAATGCGGCGGTTGCAGCAGTGAGACGGCACCGAGATACTTCGCGCACCTCTTTCTTGGCGCGGCTGCGGGAAGCAGGTCTGGAAATCCCAGATAGATGGGATTCTCAAGCAAGCGGGTAAGGAGGAAGCTACATGACCAGCCTGACAGCAGAACTAGCCTCGGCAGTGATAGCCGGCAATGCCACTAAAGCCGTGGAGTTGACCAAGGCGGGACTGGCTCTCGGAGCTGATGGCTACGCTCCCGATGCTGCCTCCGTCGTAGCTTTGGCCAAGAGGCTGCAGCAACAGTAGTCCAGCGCCTTGCCGGAAGAAACTGACCTAGCGATGGGAGGAGCCACCGATGGAGCCGAACTTTGAGCGACTGAGAAAAGCCTTTCTTCTGGAGGGAGAACCCGACCGCGTGCCACTCTACGCCGGGGTGGATAGGGATGTGATGAGTGGCTTTCTGGGCCGGCGCGTTACGACCCTGGCCGACGAAATAGAGTTCCGGGTGAAGGCCGGCTTCGACTACGTCGGGTTGGGCTGCGGGCTGGGACGCCAACTAAGGGGCGGTCCCGGCTACAGGCCATTTCTCCGTGAGAGAGGGGGCATATCCGCCAATCCGTCAAGCAGAAGGGCGGTCGCCAACTACAGTGTCTATACCGATACACCGACAGAGCGCGTGTGGGAGGAGGAAGGAACAGGGGTCATCGCCAGTCTGGCCGATTTCGAAGCCTACCCGTGGCCGAAGGCCGAGGACCTTGATTATACAAACTTCGAAAAGATTGGGCCTCTTCTCCCGCCGGGGATGAAAGTCATCGCGAGCATGGGCTTCATTATGGGGTCCAACAGGTCATTGCTGGGGCAGGAAAACCTCTTCATCTCCCTGTATGACAATCCAGACCTGGTGGCCAGGATGTTTGAAAGGGTGGGCAGCATTCAGTACCAGGCCGCCGAAATCGTCACCAGCTTCGACTGTGTGGGAGCCCTCATAATGCCCGACGACATCGCCTACAACCGGGGCCTTATGATTGCGCCCAGATTTCTCCGGCAGTACCTTTTCCCCTGGTACAAGCGCATCGGCGACCTGTGCAAGAGGAAAGGAATCCCGTACCTTTATCACTCAGATGGCGACGTCAGTGAGGTTATGGAGGACATTATCGACTGCGGCTTCAGAGGGCTGAACCCTATTCAGCCGCAGGCCATGGATATCGTGGAGGTGAAGAGAAAGTACGGCCACAGGCTGTGCCTCATCGGCAATATCGACCCGGCCTACACCTTGACCCGAGGAACGCCCCAGGACGTGGAGGGAGAGGTAAAGCTGCGCATCAAGCAACTGGCTCCAGGGGGAGGCTACTGCCTTGCTTCCGGAAGCGGCAGTATCCCCGACTACGTGCCCCTGGCCAACTTCAAGGCTATGGTCGAGGCAGCGCTCAAGTATGGGAAGTACCCGATCAACCTGTGATTCCTGGGATATGCAGGTCTTGATGCAGATCCTGGAATGGTCGCGAGGTGATGCTCTAGAATACCGGGGAAGGCCCGCTGCATCTGACGGGCCGGACCCGCAGCGGAGCCACGAAACACCCTGAGGGGATAAATCGAGGAGGGTTTGTATCTTGACTGCCAAGCTAGACATGGACAAGCTGACCCAGGAAGTGAAGGCCCTGGCCCGGCTGCATGGAGCGGTGCTGGTAGGTGTGGCTTCCATCGACCGGTTCGATCCAATGCCGCCGTTCCACGACAAGGCCCCCGGTGGACGGCACCCCAGGGACTACGTGCCCAACGCCAGATCGGTCATTTCCATCGCCCAGCCTGTGCTGAACGCGGTAATGGAGGCCCCGGCTGCCCTGGCCGACACCGACTATGCGATGATCGCCCCGGACATCAAGTACGCCTACCTGGAAAAGCTATACGACACGGGCGGGCATGCTGTGCAAGACAGGATGCTGGAGTACATCTCGCAGCACGTCGGCCAGCGGCTTCAGATGGACGGGTTCGACGCGATGATCTTCCCCACACCGGGGATGCACCCGGCTATGGACCCTCCGGCGCCCCCGCTGACCGAGCACCAGATGTGGGAAGGCCCATCGGACACATGGAGGCGAGCGCACAACCCGTTCGGCTACGCCCTCGGAGCATTCTCCCATCGCCATGCCGCCACCCGCGCCGGCCTGGGCGAGTTCGGCTACAGCAGCGTCGTCCTGACGCCGGAGTTCGGCCCTCGCCAGCGGTTCAACTCCATCATCACCGAGGCAGAGCTGGTGCCTGATCCCCTCATCACCGAGCCGATCTGCCTGCGCGACAACTGCCTCCTCTGCCTCAAGGCGTGCCCGATGTTCGCGCTCACGATGCGGGACGACCCGGACGTAAAGGACTATCGGTCGGTGGAGAGCGTGGACCGCAACGAGATCTTCATCGACACGCCGGCCAAAGTCCACGCACCCTCGTGCCGCCATCGGAAGGACCGGACCGGGGGGTCTCCGCACCGCTGCTTCTACGGCGACTGCATTCGCATCTGTCCGGTGCCCAGCAAGCCCGCCCGGCTGTCGCAGCGCTTACAGCAGGTGATGTCGCCATAGGCGAGCTTGCTTCGCCGAAGGCCTCGCAGGGAGAGGAGCACGGAATACACGTGGCCAGACCGGGTTCACCAGACCAAATCCAAACAGAGCCAAAAATGGAATCTATCCAGACGATAGGAGGTGCGGCTAGATAATCGACAGCTCGACAAGTCAGTCCTGAACAAGAATGTTTCAGTGAAGGGTGAACAGTAGAGCAGAACAGGGAACCAGTAAAGAAAAAAGGAGAAGAGGTAGATGTGGCATCCGTATCATCGAAGCTTGATAATGACCTTATCGCTCTTGATCGGTGTCGGCTTAGCGGTTGCAGGCTGTGCGCCGGCGACGCCTGCACCGGTACCCACTAAGCCAGCCACCACAGGGGCGCCCACTGCGGCGCCAGCCGCGCCTACGGCTGCCGCTCCCACCGCCGCGCCGAAAGCAGCCGCCACGGCACCAGCAGCTACGCCCACGGCTGCCGCACCGAAAGTGAAGCGTGGGGGCATCGTCCGCACCAGTTTCAACAGCGATTGGGGCACAGGCGACCTCCATTTGGCGCAGTTGACTCGATCGGACCACGAGGTGCACACCGAGGGTTTGATCGACGTCAAGATCGACGAAAAGACGAACAAGATGGAATTGGTTCCCCAACTGGCGGAGTCCTGGGACCGGCCGGACCCAAAGACGATCATCTTCAAACTGCGTAAAGGCGTTAAGTTCCACGACGGAAGCGGCTGGAACGCTGAGGTAGCCAAGTGGAACTTGCTCAGGATGCGGGATCACCCGATGTCTCTGACAAAAGACGCCGTGCGGGAGGTAACGTCCGTAGACACAGTGGACGATTACACCATTAAGGTCAACCTCAAAGAACCCTCAGCCGCCGCGCTGTGGTCTATGTCGATGGCCACCAGCCGGGCACCGATGATCTCTAAGGAAACGGTTGAAAAGCAGGGTGAGGAGTACCTGGCCACTCACATAGTTGGTACAGGGCCTTTCCAACTGGTGGAGTGGCGGGCCGGCGACCGAATGATCTTCAAGAAGTTTCCGAACTACTGGCAGAAGGGAGTGGACGGACAACCGAAGCCCTATCTGGATGGCGTCGAACTGCGCTTCATCGCCGATTCGGCCGTGGCCAGGATAGAACTCTCCACGGGTAATACGCAGTTCCAGAACGCCATTCAGCCCCGCGACATACCGACGCTCAAGGCGAACCCGGACCTGGTAGTCAAGAAGTGGGAGGGACGTGGTGATCTGAAGGTGATGGCCCTCAGCGCCAAGACCGGGCCTTTCAAGGACAACCTTAAGCTGCGACAGGCTGCCCAGTACGCCATTGACCGACAGGCAATGGTAAACGCCCTCGGGCAGGGAGCCGGAGCCTTGCCGGAGACGATGATATTCAAGGGACAAACAGGCTACAGAGAGGATCTGCCCGTCTACAAGTACGACCTGAACAAGGCCAAGCAGTTATTGGCCGAGGCCGGATATCCGAACGGCGCGGACACAACGCTTACCATCATCGGCCGCGAGCCCGACCGGCCGCAATCGGAGATCATCAAGAACATGCTCGACAAGGCGGGCATTCGCACCACCATCGAGGTATTGGAGCGGGTGGCCTGGTCGGCGAAGGTCCGCACGTTCAGCCTCGAGGCCATGACATACAGCGTTGGAGGCGGGGTAGACTCGTACGTCACGCTGCAACGACGGATGGCCTGCGCTGGAGCCTCCAACTTTCCGGGCTGGTGCAATCCCCAGTTCGAAGCGGCCCTCAAGGACTCCGAGCTGTCCACCAGCGAGCAGCAGCGGGGAGAGGCCCTCCAGCGAGCCGACAAGATTGCCTATGACGATGCTTACTTCGTCCACCTCTGGGTGCTGGAGGACTACGTCGCCTACAACAAGAAATTGCATGGTCTGGTCCCTTACGCCGAAGTGATGCCATTCTGGGCCGATCTCTGGATGGAGTAGCATCCAAGCGTAACCTGTCCCTGGCAATTAAGCCAGGGACTCCGACTTCCTCTTGGTAGGAGCCGGTGCCCGCCAGCCTCTTCCGTTGACGGCTGACGGGCACCGGTCCCTGCTGGCTTAAACGCAATTGGTCCGCCACAGGATTTCCGTTCAGATAGTCGCGGAAAGAGTCCCCTATTCCCAAAATGCTGCGCTGGTTCAGGTACGTGACGTACATAGGATATGGGTTCTAGTAGTAGTGGTAGTAGTAGGGGAGTTGATAACTCCCGAAATGCGTGGATAACGTGGATACATGTCCTTGACGAAGACTGGGCCGAGTAGTAGGATTATGGC
The DNA here is from genome assembly GCA_023475235.1 of Chloroflexota bacterium. Classification (GTDB taxonomy): domain Bacteria; phylum Chloroflexota; class UBA6077; order FW602-bin22; family JAMCWG01; genus JAMCWG01. Next base: position 19,445 of record JAMCWG010000175.1, on the reverse strand, counting down.
GGGCAAAGGTCATCACGCTAGCCCCTGGCGCACATCCACTCTCCAGCAGCGTCGACTACAGCGCCCACCAGGGCCATCTCGCTCAGGGCGTTCAGCGCGAGGCCTTGCGGCAAGCATGTAATCACTGTCTGCCCGGAAACCGCCTGGCACGCGCCAGGGGCCGACGTCATCCTGGAGGAGGTCCGGCTCAAGCCAGGAGTGAAGGCCAGGCAGACAAGGCCAGATGGCCTCTTCACGCTAAATGTCATCAACCGCATCGGAGATTTCGCGGTCAGCCCTGATTGACGGCGAGATTTACATCAAGGTAAACATCACCAAAGTGGATACGCTACTGAAACACTATGGCGGTCTTAATTGATAACGTGGTTGTGCGGGAGGTAATGCGGCACTGAACATCATTGTATAGGAGACAAGGGGGGATGCATTATGACCGCGGTCGGTGCTCCTGCTCGACTGGGAGAGTTGCGCCGGTCGATCCTCTCTCGTCGTAGTGCAACCGGACGGTTGGTTAGGGTATGCAACGGGACGGGTTGCTTGGCCAACGGCGCCGCTGGGGTAAGGCTGGCGTTCGAGAGTGAAATCGCCAGGCAATGCCTGGGCGCCGAAATCGAATTGGTGAGTACTGGCTGCCACGGCTTCTGTGAGAGGGGGCCGCTGGTGGTGACCCAGCCCGAGGATGTATTGTACCAGGGGGTGAGATCAGAGGACGTGCCGGATATCGTCTCCAGCGTGCTAGCCGGGGGCATCGTGGAGCGTCTGCTCTACGTCGACCCGGCCAGCGGCAAGAAGACCGTGCAGGAGCGCGACGTACCCTTCTACCGGGAACAGACGCGGCTGCTGTTGGCCGGCAACGGAGTGATCGACCCCACACGGATCGAGGATTATATCGCCATCGGCGGGTATTCCGCCCTGGCCAAGGCCCTCGACCAGATGTCGCCGACCCAGATCATCGATGAGGTGAAACGCTCGGGCCTGCGCGGACGTGGGGGCGGCGGTTTCCCCACTGGCCAGAAGTGGGAGACGTGCTGGCGGGCCAAAGGAGACATCAAGTATGTCATCGGCAATGCTGACGAGGGCGACCCCGGCGCCTACATGGACCGCAGCCTGGTGGAGGGCAATCCCCACAGCATAATCGAGGGCATGCTCATCGGGGCCTATGCGATCGGCGCCCGCGAGGGCTACATCTACGTGCGCAATGAATACCCGCTGGCCGTCAAGCACGCCGGCATCGCCATCCGCCAGGCCGAGGAGTTCGGCCTGCTGGGCGACAACATCCTCGGCTCCGGCTTCAGCTTTCGCCTGCGCCTGAGCAGGGGCGGCGGCGCCTTCGTCTGCGGGGAATCGACGGCGCTGGTGGCCTCCATCGAGGGGCGCATCGGCGAGCCCCGCGCCAAGCACATCCACCTGGCCGAGAGCGGCCTCTGGGGCAGGCCCACCGCCTTGAACAACGTCAAGACCTGGGCCAGCGTGCCACCCATCATCAACCGAGGGGCTGACTGGTACTCCCGCATCGGCACGGAGACCAGCAAGGGGACTATGATCTTCTCCCTGGTGGGCAAGATCAACAACACCGGCCTGGTGGAGGTGCCGATGGGCATCACCCTGCGGAAGATGATCTACGACATCGGGGGCGGCATCCCCAGGGGCAAACATTTCAAGGCCGTGCAGACCGGTGGGCCCTCGGGCGGCGTCATCCCCGAAGGGTACCTGGATATACCTGTGGACTACGAACAATTGTCTGGCCTGGGCTCGATGATGGGCTCAGGAGGGATGGTCGTGATGGACGAGGACACCTGTATGGTGGATATCGCCAAGTACTTCCTGAACTTCTGCCAGTTCGAGTCCTGCGGCAAGTGCGCTCCTTGCCGGGAGGGCATCAAGCGGATGCTGCAGATGCTTACCGATATCAGCGAGGGCCGTGGCCAGGATAGTGACCTAGTGCGTCTGGAGGCCCTGGCCAATGTCGTAGCGGACGCTTCTCTCTGCGGCCTGGGGCAGAGTGCTCCCAACCCGGTCCTCACCACCCTCAAGTACTTCCGGTCAGAGTACGAGGCTCACATTCGGGATAAGCGCTGCCCGGCCGGGGTCTGCCGGACCATGATCTGGTACGAGATCGATGCTGATAGATGCACCGGATGCGGCCTGTGCAGCCGAGAGTGCCCTGAGGAAGCCATCACCGGCGAGCGCCGCTCTGTGCATATCATTGCCAGGGATAAATGCGTCAAGTGTGGCGTCTGTTACCAGGTCTGCCGGTTCGATGCGGTGAAGATAGGCGGGAAGGACGACGGTCGTGTGCAAGCTTGATGGCCTGAAGGTCCAGGACCGTGGCTCCCGCGCCAGACTCTACATTCTGAATAGCATTCACTTGCATTGCACTTGCAGTCTAATCTGGACCGATGGGGACGTAGACAATGGAAGGTCCATTTCTGCCCCCGGGCTGGTACAGGTGGGTGGCGGCAGTACTGTTGCTGGCAGGCACGTGGCACTGGGCTGAAACCGGCCCTCCACGCACAGCCCTGCGCGCCGCCGTTCTGATGCTCGATCTGTTCCCCGGCTCCCCCTGGCGCCCGCTGACCGCTTTCCGGCCAGCCCCGACAGTAGCAGAAGTGTCCTACCCGGCCGGTGGCCGAACCATCCGTGCAGATCTATACCTGCCGCCCGCGGGTGAGAGGCGCCATCCGGCTATCATCGCCGTCCACGGTGTGGGGGTGCCGCAGGGGATGCGCGACCCACGGCTGGTCCGTCTGGCGGAGAGTCTGGCCAGGTCAGGGATCGTCGTGCTTATGCCTCAGTTGGAGGCGATGGTGCAGATGCGCATGGTGCGGGAGGATGTTGATGCGCTAGTAGGCGGCGTCAGCTATCTGGCCGGCCATCCTCAGGTAGACCCACATCGTATTGTCCTGGGCGGCTTCTGTGTGAGTGCCGCCTTCTCACTCTTGGCAGCGGAAGATCCCCGCATCAACGAAGGGGTGGCCTTAGTGATTTCGTTTGGCTCATACTACAGCCTCACCAATATGCTACGGGCCCTGACCACTGAGACTTACTTCTGCCAAGGGGAGGCCCGTCCCTGGGCGCCGGAAGCCCACGTTGAATTGGTGATGGTGCGCAAGGTCATCGAGATGCAGCGCAACGCGAGCGACGCGACCCTGCTGCAGCAGATCTTCACGGATGATAAGTTGGTAGGGGCGGGCGAGCCAAGCCTGGTAGAACAACTATCCCCCAGCGGCCGGGCGACATACGAGCTGTTGACGAATCGCGATCCATACCGGGTTGACGAATTGGTGGAGCAGCTACCCGATTATGCAAAGGAAGAGCTGGCGGCGCTGTCGCCAGAGACCGGGCTGGCCCGACTGCAGGCGCCACTGCTCATCCTTCACGGCATCGCCGACCCTACCACGCCCTACTGCGAGTCCCAGGCCCTCGCCGAGGCAATCCGTCCCAGAGGAAAGGCACAACTGATACTGTTTTGGCTGTTCCACCACGTCAACCCGGTCTTCCCGCCACTCACAGCATCTAACCTGCTATCGCTGTACGTACCAGACCTGGCCAAGCTTTACGGCATCCTCTACCAGATTATGGCCCTGGTGTAATGCCATCTGCTCGCGGACGTGCCGAAACACTCGCCGCAGGCAATCCATAAGTAGAGTCGCTTCTGGCGAGCAACCAAGGCCGGCTGGCGCGCTCGGGCGCCAGCCGCGACGCGGCTTCTACCTGTCCAGCCAGACGTAGCCCAGGCGGGTCATGTCGAAGAAGTGAGGCTGCCAGCCTTTGACATCCTTGCCGACCACCAAGTTCTTGGGGCTATGCCACATCTCGCCGTAGGGAGCCTGCTCAATAAGGATCTTTTGGCAGCGCTTGTAGACCTCGGCCCGCTTGGCGTCCTCTACAGTGTTGCGGCCCTCCTCCATACATTTGTCCATATCTGCATTCTCAAATTGAGCGAAGTTGAACACGCCGCCGGTAGTGAGCCGGAAAGAGTAGTCGTCCGGATCAGCCGCACCCCAGTCCCGATTGGAGTTGGCTACCTGATAGTTCCCGGTCTGCAGTTTGGGAACGAAGGCTGCCCTCTCCAAGGGTTCTAGGGTGGTGCGAATGCCGACGGCGTCCCACATGCTCTTGAGCATCTCAGCTGTTTGCGGGATCAGCCCAGAGGTGAAGTATGGATTGACCACGTCCAAGCCTCCTGGATAGCCCGCCTCTTTGATTAGTTGCTTGGCCTTGTCTGGTTGGTAAGTATAACGGGGCAGCGTCTCGTCATAGCCTAGATCATTGGGCCCCCAATAATAGGGGGTAGGTTGGCCTGAGCCCATTCCCAGCCCCTTAGCCATACTCTCCCGATCTATGGCGTAGAGGGCTGCCTGACGCAGTTTCACGTTGTCAAAGGGCGACTTCTTGACGTTGAAAATGTTGTACTGGACAAGTGCAGTCCAAGGATACTCGATCAATTCTATCTTCGGGTTGGCTCTCACGGCTGCGAAATTGCGGGGGTGGACTCTCATCGCCATATCTACGTTTCCGGTGCGTACCTCCGTGGTGCGCACAGCCTCATCAATGATGAGCCGGACGACGATCCCGTCCAGGTAAGGCAAGAGCAGACCGTCTGCACCCTTCTCCCAATACTTGTCGTATTTCTTGACCGTGAGTTGGTCACCCGTCTTCCATTCGACAAACTGCATCGGCCCAGTGCCGACAGGATTGCGGGCTGTATATTCATCGCCATACTTATCTACGGCAGCTTTAGAGGTCATCCATGCCCTGATGGATAGGCCATCGCTCAACCGCTCCAGGAGACCAGCGGGCGCGACTTTGAGGTTCACTCGAACAGTGTACTCGTCCACCAGGTCTACGGAGTCAACGACGGCCATATCGGTCTTGGTAGCAGCCTTGGGATGGGTCCTCATTCGGTCTAAGTTCCACTTGGCCGCCTCGGCATTCCACGGACTGTTATCGTGGAATACCACTCCTTTCCTCAGTTTGAACACGATGGCCTTGGGGTTGGGCTGCTCCCAGGATTCAGCAAGCCCGGGCTGCAGGGTGCGTTTGCCGGTCTTGACGTCGATGTCCATTCGAGTCAGGTTGCCGAAGATGACGTCGAAGGCCCAACAGGGCACGGTGATTTGGTGGGGGTCGAGGTTGGGCTGGTATTCTTCAGTGGCAGCGACCCGCAACGTTCCCCCTCGCTTGATCTTGGGGGCTGTCGCCACAGGCGACTCGCCTGGGCGAGGCGTGGCGGCAGGCGCCGCGGGCGCGGCGGTGGGAGCCGGTGCGGCGGGCTTGGTGGGCTCAGCCGGCTTCGGAGCCACGGTAGGGACGGCCGGCGCGGCGCAGGCCATCAGCAAAGCCAATATCGTGGCCAATGCTAAGACAAGTCGAACCTTAGTCATCAGAGCCAATCTCCTTTCTTTGCTACCCGAATAGACAACTTCCAGACACGGGCACCATCATCGGAGCACAAAGCCCCTAGACATCCATAGGCTACCCTCCGTGACTACCACACCAATGACGTCTCAAAGCCCGTGAGCCATTGTGTCGCTTCGTCCACCCTCCACCGCCCACGGGCTCGGAAATCGTCTATCCTTCCCGATGGCGAGGCCCGCAACCTCGCTTGCTTACTACTTGTCCAACCAGGCTCGACCCAGCAGCGCTCCCAAGAAGCGGTGCGCCTCAAAGCCCTTCAGTTTTTTCGAGACCACCACATTCCTGGGCATAGACCAACTCTGGCCATAAGGAGCATCTTCATAGATGATTCGTTGACAGCGCTTGTAGATCTCGGCCCGTTTGGCCTCTTCAATGATGCTGCGGCCCTCTTCCATACACTTGTCCAGCTCTTTGTTCTCCCATTGGGCAAAGTTGAAGACGCCGCCGGTCACGATCCGGTACGCATCGTCGTCGGGGTCCATCACACTGGAGGGTCGTTGGGAGAGGGCCACTTCGTGTCCACCGGTCTGCCACTTGGCCACCGCGGCGGCGCGCTCCAGCACCTCCAGCGTCGTCTTAATGCCCACTGCGTCCCACATCTGCTTGGTCGCCTCAGCGGTGCGCGGGATAGCACCCTGGGTAAAGAAACTGGCATTTACGGAGACGCCATCAGAGAAACCCGCCTCTTTCACCAGTTGTTTGGCCTTATCCGGCTGGTAATTGTAGCGTGGCAGAGTGTCGTCGTAGCCCAAGACACCTTTGTCCCAGAAATAGTAAGCGGGGCGGCCAGCCTCCATACCGATGGCCTTGGCCATGTTTTCGTGGTCGAGGGCATAGAGCGCTGCCTGGCGCAGTTTCAAGTTGTTGCCGAAGGGAGGTTTCTTCATATTGAAGAATATGTACTGCACGACGGAGGACCACTCGAACTCCACCAGTTGGAGGTTGGGGTCCGCTTTCACCGCGGGAAAGTCCTTGACCTGGATCTCGTCTCCCAACTCGAGATTGCCGGTTCTTAATTCCAGCGCCAGCACTGTAGGATCAGCAATAAAACGGTAGGTGATCCCGTCAAGGTAGGGCAGCGATTGGCCATCTTCGCCCTTCTCCCAGTATTTGTCCCACTTCTTCACGGTCATATGAGAGCCGGACTTCCATTCAACGAAGGTCATCGGCCCGCTGCCCACGGGATTGCGGGTGATGAACTCGTCGCCCTGCTTCTCCACCGTAGCCTGGGAGATGATGGCCCCGCGATAGTTCTGGTGCAGATCCGAGAGGAGGCCAAGCAACCCAGCGGGAGGAGTTTTTAGGTTCAGGCGGACAGTGTAGTCGTCCAGAACATCAACACTTTCGATTTTTTCGAAGTCGGTCTTGGCAGCCGACTTCGGATGAGTACGCATCCGATCCAGGTTCCACTTGACCACCTTGGCGTCCAGGGCGGAGCCGTCGTGGAAAGTAACACCCTTGCGCAGTTTGAAAACCACCGTCTTGGGGTTCGGCAGTTCCCAGGATTCGGCCAGCCACGGGCCCAGTTTCCATTGGCCGGTTTTTTCGTCCCTGGAGCCTTTCAACAGGGCGTTGAAGATGACGTCCAGCCCCATCAGAGGAGCAGTGAACTGGTGGGGGTCCAGATTAGGGGCGAAATCTGCCGACCTGCCGACCCGGGCGGTGCCGCCCCGTTTGATCTTGGGCGCGGGCGTGGCGGTAGGAGCCGCCGGTTTGGTGGGAGCAGCGGGCACCACGGTGGGGGCTGGAGCGGCAGGCTTGGTGGGCTCTGTGGGGGCACAAGCCGTCACCAAGCCTAACACAACCAATGCGGTAATCACCAGACAAGCGCTTCCTCGCATTTCATTCCCCTTTCCCTCGTTCCCAACTTTGCGAAACGACGAAACGACATGGTAAGAGCGGAATGATTGTTGCAACCTGGCAACTACATGGTCATCTACGGTTTGTGCCTCCGAATTCGACCCCTTTCTAGCGGTTCCATAAAGTGCTGGTTGCTCGTACCAGTTGCCCCGGAGAAAACAAAAAGACTGACAGCGATTCATCCTGTCAGTCTCAAGTATGCAGAGTTCGACGTCACGCCTGCGCGCTCTTGCTTCCAAAAATGGGCATGCTGACAGGCAAGAGTCAATGAACTCGTTATGTCTACCACTATGATAGCAGTATGATAGCACTATCGTCAACTCTATCGAAGACTGGTCTTCGCTCTTCGGGAAAAGCGGTAGGTAGTACACGGTCGGCGACTGGAAGAAATGCATTTAGCGATCGGCAGTTCGTTTTGGTGGGCTGTCACTTTTCCCTATTGCCAAAGCAACTACTGCGGTGTAACAATTGATGTCGGGGGAGCCCGGTGGCGAGAGGAGACAGCGGGCCGGGCACCAGAATCATCAGGATGGAGCGGTTGCTGCATGATGAGTAACATCAGCCAAATACCATGGTACAGACGCACCTACCGTTGGGGCCAGACGAACATTACCGAGATCGATCCCACCCGCTACGATATTCAATGGTGGCGACAGCACTGGCGCCGGACCCGCGTGCAGGGGGTGATCATAAACGCCGGCGGCATCGTCGCCTACTACCCCAGCAAGCACCCGCTCCAGTACCGTGCACTCCTCCTGGGCGAGCGGGACCTGTACGGCGAACTGGTCGCCGCGGCTCGCGAGGAGGGCCTGGCCGTCCTGGCCCGGATGGACTGCAATCGGGCCGACGAGCGCTTCTATCTGGAGCGCCCGGAGTGGTTCACCCTGGATGCGGAGGGCAGGCCCTACCGCCAGGGCGACTTGTATGTCACCTGCATCCACAGCGCTTATTATGACGAGCATATTCCGGCGATTGTCCGCGAGATCATCGAGCGCTCCCACCCCGATGGGTTCGCGGACAACAGTTGGAGCGGCCTGCCGCGCCAGTCCATCTGCTATTGCCAGAACTGTCGGCGCAAGTTCCGCGATGCTACTGGGCTAGACCTTCCCAAGGCCGCTGACTGGAATAGCAATGCCTACCGGCAGTGGATCGCCTGGAACTACGCCCGCCGGGTAGAGGTCTGGGACCTGTTCAACCGCACCACGAAGGAGGCCGGCGGCTCCGATTGCCTGTACCTGGGAATGATCGGCGGGGAGATCATCGATCAATGCTACCGATTCAGAGACCTCAAGGCCATCGCCGAGCGAGCAGAGGTCATCATGCTGGACTTCCAGGCGCGCACCAGCGCCCGAGGTTTTCAGTCCAACGGCCACGCTGGCGAACTCCTGCACGGCCTGTTGGGCTGGGACAAGTTGATAGCCGAGTCCACAGCGCTTTACCAGCACGGACAACCGGCATTCCGAATGGCCAGCAAGCCCGAGCCGGAGGTGAGGATGTGGGCCGTGGAGGGTTTCGCCGGCGGCCTGCAGCCCTGGTGGCACCATATCAGTGCCTACCATGAGGACCGCCGACAGTACCGGACGGCCGAGCCTATCTTCCGCTGGCACGAGGCAAACGAGCAGTATCTGGTCAACCGCCAGCCGGTAGCGAGCGTCGGCGTCGTCTGGAGCCAGGCCAACGTCGATTTCTATGGCCAGGACGATGCCGAAGACCGCGTGGGCCTCCCCCAGCGCGGGGTAACAAACGCCCTCATCCGAGCACGAACGCCATATATCCCGGTCCACGCCGACCACGTGGAACGCGAGGCAGGAAACCTGACGGCCCTGGTTCTGCCCAATATCGGTGCTTTATCGGACTCCCAGTGCCAGAGCATCAGGCGGTTCGTGGAACGGGGAGGAGGTTTGGTGGCCACAGGGGAGACGAGCCTCTACGACGAGTGGGGTGACCGGCGAGGGGACTTCGCTCTGGCCGATCTGTTCGGCGCTCACGCTACCGGCGCCCATCACGGCTCGCGGGGCAGCGCCGATCCCAGTTGGGAAACATACGGCAGGCACAGTTACCTGCGTCTGAGCCCGGAGTTGCGCGCCCGCGTCTACGGCCCTCTGACGGGCACCGAGCCGCAACCAAAGGCGGGACGCCACCCTGCCCTGCGGGGGTTCGACGATACCGATATCATCTTGTTTGGAGGACGCCTGGAGGTCGTGCGGCCGGAAGCGGGCGCCCAGGTGCCTTTGACTTTCATTCCGCCCTTCCCTATCTACCCGCCGGAGACTTCGTGGATGCGCTATCCCAAGACCGATCTACCCGCCCTGGTGCTGAACGAGCCCGGTGAGAGCGGCCGGGTAGCATACCTGCCAGCCGACATCGACCGCTGCTTCGGGCGAGACAACTGGCCGGATCACGCCGATCTCCTAGCGAACCTGGTCCGCTGGGCAGGCGGCGACCGCATCCCCCTGAGGGTAGAGGGACCAGGCTTTGTCGACTGCCACCTGTACCAACAAGGGGCACGGCTCGTGCTGCACCTGGTCAACCTCACCAGCGCCGGAACCTGGCGGGCCCCGGTGCACGAATTGGTCCCGGTCGGGCCACTTAGGGTGCGCATCCAACTGCCGGCCGATGTAGCGGGAGGGTCGGTGCGCCTCCTAGTCTCAGGATCGACTGTAGCTCCGAAGATCGAAGCTGGGTGGGTCGGTTTCGAGGTGCCATCCATCTCCGACCACGAAGTCGCCGTATTGGAGTGAGCCCGTTGCCGCTCGGCTGGATGGCACACCGGTCCACTTCCCGGACGGTCGTCCCGCATCTGCTACGGGCTGAGTCAACCAACATCTGCATACGGTGGGACATCCATCCCACCGTATGCAGATGTTTCGTCCGACTGTTTTACGGCGGACGCTGGGCCTGGATCCACTGAGCGCCTACTCCAACCAGATACCCGCCAGGCGCAGGTCGCCGCCGAAGCGGATGTCCCAGCCCTTCACCCGCTTGTTCACCCAGCGATCGTTCGGGGTCCAGTGGGTGAGGCCGAAGTAAGCGTCCTCGAAGATAAGCTTCTGGCAGCGCTTGTAGATCTCGGCGCGCTTGGCCTCGTCGATGGTTTGCATCCCCTCTTCGAAGCACTTGTCCAGTTCAGCGTTGTGGGTGCGGCCGTAGTTCTTGTTCATGTCGGTCATGAAGCGGTTGTTCAGCATATTCGGGTCAATCTCGCCCAGGGGTTTGCCGGAGAGGCCGAACTCGAAGTTGCCGCTCTCCCAAGCGGCGATGGCAGCCGCCCGCTCCCGAATGTCGAGCGTCAGCCGAACTCCGATCTTCTCGAACATCGACTTGAGGATCTCTCCCACCTTGTTGGCGATTTCCCCCTGCAGGATGACAACGCTTACGTCCACGCCGTCGGGATAGCCGGCCTGTGCCATCAATTGCTTGGCCTTCTCCGGTTGGTAATCATACTTGGGAAGCGTCTCGTCGTAGCCGATCATGCTCGCCGCCCAGTGGTAATAGGCCGGCTTGCCCAGACCGGGGGCCATCGTCTTGGCCAGGCTCTCTCGATCGATGGCATACTGCAAGGCCTGGCGCAGGGCCTTGTTCTTGCCGAAGGGTTCCTTTTCGGAATTGAAGAAGAAGTAGGACGCATCGCCTTGCCAGTCCATCTCCACTTTCTGCAACGATGGCGTTGCGGCCAGGCCGGGGATATCCTTCGCCAGCATGTTACTGTTGGCGAAGTCGATATTGCCCGTCTTGAGCTCGATGGCCCTGACGCTGTTATCCTTGATGACACGGTAAACGACACTGTCCAGGTAGGGCAGAGGCTGGCCGTCCTCGCCCATCTCCCAGTACTTGTCGTACCTCTTGAGGGTCATGCTATCGTTCGTCTTCCACTCCGCGAACTTGAAGGGTCCAGCGCCCACCGGGTTGCGGGCTATGGAGTCGTCGCCCATCTTCTCGGCCGTCTCCTTCGAGATGACCCAGGTACGGATTGCGCCGTCGCTCATCACGGCCATCAGGCCGGCCGGCGGCGCCTTAAGGTTCAGCTTCAAAGTGTAATCGTCGACGACCGTCATCGAGTCGATGATTGCAACGTCTTGCTTGGCGCCAGATTTCTTGTGATTCTTCCACCGGTCGATGTTCCAGCGGGCCGCCTCGGCATTCCACGGGCTGCCGTCGTGGAAGGTGACGCCCTTGCGGAGTTTCAGGATTAGGGTCTTGGGGTCCGGCGTCTCCCAGGACTCAGCCAGATTCGGCTTCACATCGAATTTCTTGGTCTTAGGATCGCGCACGAACTTGGCGAAGGTGGAGAACAGCCCCTCGAAGCTCCCACTACCAGACTGGTCGTTCTGGATGGGATCAGCGTTGGGGGTCCATTCGGCGCCGGTGCCAACCCTGAGGGTACCGCCACGCTTGATCTTGACGGCTGGTGCAGAAGTGGGGGCGGCCGGCGCGGTCGCCGCTGCCTTGGGTGCCGCAGTAGGCGCGGCAGGGGCCGAAGGCTTTGTAGGCGCTGCAGTGGGTGCCGCTGGGGCACACGCGACGAGCAGGGCCAACACTACCACAATTGGGATTGCCAAATGCACAATCGCTCGCATATTTTTCTCTCCTCTCGGTGTTTTCTGAACCTCATTGTCCGAAGTTCCAAGCTCGGCTCGATTAATAGACGACCAGATAGAAGAATGACTCGATGGCTGCGATACATCGACTAAAGATCAATGATAGTTTGCGGCTCTCGATTTCCTCCCTTCCCTTACCGTTCGCTTCCTAGCCACTTGTGTGACGTTCCAATAGCCCTGTCTCCCCAGCGCCCTGACGAACTCGGCACCCATCGGAATCCGGCCACATAGTACTCCCTTTTGCAGACAAGTCAACGTCCTGCCTTACGAGCATCTTGTCTACGCTTCCTGTGTGGCATCAGCTCCTCCCGCATTCCCAGCCAGTCCACCTTCACCCTTCACCCTTCGGGTGAAGGGTCGTCTGGCCAAGCATCAAGACTTGCTGCAGGCCTGTATCGATGACCTGGTGCGGCGCTTTGCCCAACTGGCCCGTGGTTTCGGAGAGACGGTAGCGGCAGACAGCACCGATGTCGCAGACTCGTCCTTCACCCCCTGGGTGAAGGACGAGTGGTGGCCTACAGCCGGGGGCCGAAGGAAGTCGCCACAGGCGAATCGCCCCCGCCAGTCTCCGTAGGTCGCCAGCCCGGTCGCCGCTCGCCTCGGCCCGCCAAAGGCGGTCTCCGAAGGTCGCCAGACTCGCCTCTGTGACCAGTTGGTGTCCGAGGCGACTCTGGCGAGCGACTCGCCGTGGCGAGGTCCGGGCGACTAGCGTCGCCTCTGGCGACCTCTGGCAGACGAGTCGCCTACGGAGACAGGCGACACTCCGTCCTGTGTGTCCAATTGATCTCCGAGGCGACTCTCGCCAGAGGCGAGTCGCCTGCGGAGACTGGCGAGCGACTCGCCTATGAGCTTGTGATTTTTTCGATTTGCGGCGGACAAACTGGCTCGCACAGCGGACCATATTACAGCGGATCATATTATTGGGGCGCAGCCGTTTTCAGCGGCCCAAACCAATTAAATCACAGGCTCTATGGCGAGAGGCGGGTCTTGGCGAGAGGCGAAGTGCCGCCGACCCGGATGCCCGTTGGGGAGTGAGAGGCAGCAAAGAGGCCAAGGGCAGGAGCAAAGGAACTTGCCCTGAGCAGAGCGAAGGGGGACGCAGCTTCAGCGAAGACAACAAATACCACTCGGTCCCCCGACCATCCTCACAACCCGGTAGGCACGCTCCTCAGCTCCAGAACCACCCCTGACTAGCCAGATGCCCGTTCAGGGGCAGTTGGATGCGTGATTATGCAAGAGGATCGAGTATTTGGGCGTGGGGAGCAATTTCCCAATTGCTGGGAGAAAATGGGGAAAAGTGGTTGACTCTGGTGGGGCAGAGTGGTAGACTGTGGGCCGCTGCGGTGCATAGTGGAAGCAATTACCACACATGGCACCTGGCTCCAGCGGAGACAGCGTCGACCTATTCGATTCGGTTGGGAGTGGACGCCCGTGTTCCTAAGCCAGTATCAGCACAGCGTCGATGACAAGGGACGTCTATCAATCCCCTCCAAGTATCGCGCAGAACTGGCCTCGGGTCTATACCTGACCACAGGTTTCGACAACTGTCTCCTCATCTATCCGGAGGCGGAGTGGAAGGTGCTGGTGGAACGGATGGCCAAACTTCCCCTGACCAACCCAGATGCCAGGTCCTTCCGCCGCCTCATTTTCTCTAGCGCTGCCGATTGCCGAATGGACCAGCAGGGCCGCATCGTCATTCCGCCCTATATGCGAGAGTTCGCCAAGATCAAGAATGAGGTGATCATCATGGGGGTCAGCGAATTCATCGAGATCTGGGCAAGAGAGGTCTGGGACCAGGAGGAAGCCAATCAACGGGAGCGAGCAAATGCCGTCGGACAACGGCAGCAGGAATTCGAGCTATGAGCACACGCCAGTACTATTCGAAGAGGTTATGGCGGCGCTGCAGCCACGGCCGGGTGGACGCTACATCGATGCCACCCTTGGACTGGGAGGACACGCCCGTGGCATCCTGGAACGAAGCGCACCTGGCGGTCGGTTGCTGGGGTTGGATGCCGACCCTGACGCTGTTGAATCAGCTAAGCAGCGGCTTGTGGACTTCGGAGAACGCTGCGTTCTGGTGGTGGCCAATTTTGCAGAGGTGGGCAGCGTAGCCGTCGAGCACGGCTTCGCGGCGGTAGACGGTGTCTTGTTCGACCTGGGTGTTTCTTCGATGCAATTAGGACGCGCCGAAAGAGGATTCTCCTTTCAGAGTGAAGGGCCGCTGGACATGCGGCTCGACCCTTCGCAGACGACGACTGCCGCAGACCTGGTGAACCGGCTGACGGTGGAAGAATTGGCCGACATATTCTACCGGTATGGCGAGGAAAGGCGGTCCCGGCCACTGGCCCGTGCCATCACGGCGGCCCGCGAGCAGTCGCCCATTCGCACCACCGGGCAGTTGGCGGCGATCGTGCGGCGGGTCGTGCCGAGGGGCCGGGGGCGTATCGATCCGGCTACGCGTGCTTTCCAGGCCCTGCGCATCGCCGTGAACCGGGAGCTGGAGAGCCTGGAGCGAGCCCTGCCGCAAGCGCTGGACCTGCTCCGGCCGGGCGGGCGGCTGGCCGTCATCTCTTTCCATTCGTTGGAAGACCGCATCGTGAAGACCTTTATGGCCAGGGAGGCGCGCGGCTGCATCTGCCCGCCCGGCCTGCCCGTGTGCAGGTGCGGCCACCGGCCGCGGCTGCGCCTGATAACCCGTAAGCCGATAACACCGACCCGTGAAGAGGAGAAGACCAACCCCCGCTCCCGCAGCGCCAAGCTGCGAGTGGCGGAGGCTCTAACGCCAGCATAGGTCCATCGTCGTAAACGCAACAACACACGCAAAGGAGGCGCACCGTGGCAGTGGACTTGATGGCCCAACCCGTATCCCGGCGTTACCGGGCGGCTAGCCAGGCACTGGTACCGCCGGTATGGCTGCTGGCAAGCTTGCTGCTGCTGGCGTCCCTTGGCTGGGCTTACATCACGCTGAGCGGCCAGGTGGCCGCGGCCACTCAGCGAGTACAGCGTCTGGAGGCGCAGTTGCGCTCGGAGCAGACTACGGGCGACCAGTTGCGGATGGAGATCGCCGAGCTGCGGTCCCTCGACCGGCTGGTGCCCATCGGCCTGGGGCAGTTGGGGATGCGCCCGCCGACCCCCGCGGAGCTGACCTTCGTCCCAATGCCCACCTTCGTCGCGACCGGCAGCGCCGCGCCCGCAGGCAGGGTTGCTCCAGGCGCGGGGGCGTTGGCGGCCATCCAGGGCACGCGCGGCCCGCAGGGCGGCAGCTCCCCCCTGGCCAGCGCGCGTATGGCCGACCTTCCATCGTCGGGAGGGGGATGGCTGGAGCAGCTTATGTTTTTCATCAAGCCCGGCGACGTCTCGGCCAGCGAGTCCGACTACGGGCGCCGCTAATCGGTCTGAATGGCAGGAGGGGCGCTGCCAGGAGAGGAGAGTGCGCCCGGAAGATGGGCGGCCCCCTTTTTCCTGGCGGCTGGGGTTTTCGGGTATGACGGCTTCCATGTTTGGAGGTGAGGTTCAATGCGATTAGTGGATTTTATGCCCCCCGGCACAGCCGGGCGACCCGTAGCAGCGGATATGACAGGGGCATCGGTCCGCTCGACTGTTGTCCCGAGAGCTGCCGTCGACCTGAAGGGACAGCTATCGTCGCCGGGCGCGACTATCTCGTCGAGGCGGGCCGATGTCGCGCCGGCAGCCAACCCTGATCTGTCGATCTCAGCATCGCGGGTGCGGAGCGCGTGAGCGCTGCCGAACGAGGAACTGCATGGACTGACGCAGAGCGGCCCAAGAAGCGCCCTGTCTTGTCTCGAGGCTTTTTCCCATAACACTGGCGAAGGCTAGCGGGTCTGGCTATGGAACAAGGACGTACCCACCGGTCAGTGGGGAGACGACGCACTGGACCACGGAGAAGCCGCCAACGGTTCCTGTCCCGTTGGCGGCTGCCCCTATTATGCGCGGCTGCTTTGCTTTTGGTGGGACTTCTCCTGGTACAGGTCTTTGGGTTTCCAGGAGCTGCTAGCCTGGCAAGCCCTGGCGCCGAGCGCTCCAGGACAGCCGGCGCGTCGAGCCCGCTGTCCCGGCCGCCGGCCACCGTTCGCGGTGCCATCTATGACGCCACTGGACAACTACTGGCCGCTGACGTAACCTATGAATCGTTATACGCCGATCCGGTCCGCGTGAACAGTCCTGACCGCCTGGCCTCGACGTTGTCTCCGGTCCTGGGATCTTCCGAAAGCGACTTGCGGACCAGGCTGCTGGCGCGGCAGCGCGAGCCGGTCCTCGTCCAGTCGGCGCTGAGCGCGGACCAGGTCGAGCAGGTGCGCCGTCTGGCGCGGCCGGAGCTGATGGTGCGCACGGAGGCGAGGCGTGGCTACCCGGAGGGGAAGCTGGGAGGGGCCGTGCTGGGGCTGGTAGGAAGGGATGGACGCGGGCTCACGGGGCTGGAGGCCGGGTACGACGCCGAATTGAGCGGCCGCCTTGGATACGGACGGAATGCGTATTATCGGGGCGCGGACCTGGTCCTGACCCTGGACCGCTTTGCCCAGCGCATCGCCGAGGTGGAGCTGGAGAAGACGGTGGCCGCGCAGCGGGCCAGCGGCGGTGCCGTCGTGGTTATGGACCCGAGCACGGGGGCGGTCCTGGCGATGGCCGCCTCGCCCGCCATCGATCCAAAACAGATAATAGATGAAGGACAGGTAGCGATGTACCGGCACCCGGCGGTAAGCGTAGCTTACGAGCCCGTATCGTTGATACGAATAATGACGATGGCTGCGGCCCTGGACACGGGAGCGGTGACCACCGACCACACTTTCCTCAACAAGGGCACGGCCGCAGCCGGCAACGGGGCCGCGCCGAGCGGTGGCCAGGACCAGCCGGGTCCCGAGAACATGACCCAGGTGGTCCAGCGCGGCTCGGAAATCGGCGTGGCCTACGTCGCCAACCGGCTGGGGGCAGACGCCTTCTACCAGTACATGGCGAAGTTCGGCTTCGGCCAGGCAACCGGGATAGGCATGGCGGACGAGAACGCTGGGATGGTGGGCACGCAGGCCAACTTCGGCTCGCAGGCTTTCGGTAGAGGCATCCTGGCGACGCCGCTGCAACTGGCGGCGGGCGCATCCGCCATCGCCAACGGGGGCCTGCTGATGCAGCCCTACCTGGTACAGGAGATGCATTTCGGCGACGCGAAGATCCCATTCGACCCGCGCCTGGTCAGGCAGGTAATCTCGCCTGCCACGGCGCGGGCGGTGAAAGAAATGATGGCCGCCACGGTCCAGGGGCCGGAGGCCACGGCCACCCAGGCGGCCCTTCCGCCGTACGTGGTGGCCGGCATCGCCAGCGCTCCCGGCAGCGCTTCCCCCAGTAACGAGAGCGTCTCGTTCATTGGGATCGTGCCGGCAGACAAGCCTCGCTTTACCATTGTCGTGAAGGTGGACCGCCCCCAGACCAGCTTCTCCGGGCCGGAGGTGGCCGCTCCCCTGTTTCGAGCGGTGGCCGAGCAGTTGCTGGCCTATTATCGGGTGCCCCCTTCCACGACCCTCGCGGGGGTGCAGCAATGATCTTCCTGGCCCAGGTGCGTGAGGGGATCGGCGCACACCGGCTCGCCTTCGAGACCTCTGCCACCATGCAGTTCACCGGCGTGGTGCACGACTCGCGGCAGGCTGTCCCCGGATCGCTCTTCGTGGCCCTGCGCGGGGAAAGTGCCGACGGCCACCAGTTCATCCCCGACGCCGTCCGGCGCGGCGCGACCGGCGTGATCGCCGAGCGAGAGCCCGGGGCCGGCTGGCTGCCCGCCGGGGAATCCTCCCGGCTCGCCTACCTGATCGTGCCCGATGCGCTGCGCGCCCTGCAGGATCTGGCCCATTACTGGCGTAGGCGGCACGCGATACGGGTGATCGCGGTCACCGGCAGCGTGGGCAAGACCACCACCAGAGAGATGATCGCCGCCGTGCTGTCCAGGCGGTTCCAGGTCCTGCGGAGCGAGGCCAACCTGAATACCGAGACGGGCCTGCCGCTGACCCTGCTCAAGCTGGAGGCCATCCATCAGCGGGCCGTCCTGGAGATGGGTATGTACGGCCCCGGGGAGATCGCCGCGCTGTGCCGCATCGCCGAGCCCGATACCGGCGTGGTCACCAACGTGGGGCCGACCCACCTGGAGCGCCTGGGAAGCCTTGAGCGCATCGCCGAGGCCAAGGGGGAGCTGCCGCGCTCGCTGTCGTCCGCCGGCTGGGCCGTCTTGAACGGCGACGACCCGCGGGTCAGGGATATGCCGACGCCGGCGCGCCGCCTGCTGTTCGGCCTGGGAGAGGACTGCGAGGTCCGGGCGGATGAGCTGGAAAGCCTGGGGCTGGCCGGCATCTGTTTCCGCCTTCATCTGGGGGAGCGTAGCATATCGGTGAGCAGCGCTCTGATGGGCCGGCATCAGGTCTACGCGTGCCTGGCGGCAGCGGCGGTTGGAATGGTGGAGGGGATGTCCCCCGAGGACATCGCGATGGGCCTAGCCAGCCCGCCGCCGGCCCTGCGCTTGCGAGTGGTGCCCGGTCCCAACGGCTCCCATCTCATCGACGACACGTACAACGCGGCCCCGGTGTCGGTGCACGCCGCGCTAGACCTCCTGTCAGACCTGCCCGGACGCCGCGTCGCCGTGCTGGGCGATATGCTGGAGCTGGGCCCGTACGAGGAGTCGGCGCACCGGGAGGTCGGGCGCTGGGCAGCCGCGGTCCTGGACCGGCTGGTGGTGGTCGGCGAGCGCGCCCGCCTGATCGGGGAGGAGGCGCGGGCCTCCGGCATGGCATCGGTGCAGTTCGCCGCCACTAAGGATGAGGTGGAGCTGGAGTTCGGGCCGGTGGACTGGGTGTTGATCAAGGGGTCGCGGGGGATGAAGATGGAGGACCTGGTGGCGCGCTGGCAGCAGCCCGAGGAGGGGGGGCGGCGCCAGTGAGCGTGCTGTCCCTGGTGGGCCTGGGGCTGCTGGCGTTCGCCTGGGCGTTCCTCTGGGCACCCTGGTGGATCGGCTTCCTGGTCCACAGGCGGGTGGGCAAGTCCATTCGCGCCGCCGGCCCCAGCACTCACACCGGCAAGGCGGGGACCCCGACTATGGGCGGCTGGATAATGACCGGCGCTATCGCCGCCGTCTCGCTGCTGTTCCTCCGGCAGTGGGAGGTAGCCGTGCCCATCCTCGTAGCGCTTCTCCTGTTTGCCGTCTCGGGAGCTATCGACGACCTGGCCGGGCTGGGCAGTCAGGAGGGCCTGGGCCTGCGGGTGCGCTACAAGTTCCTGTGGCACAACCTCATTGCTCTAGGCGTTGCCTACGCGATCTTCGCCTGGAGTGGCCGGCACACCCTCGCCGTCCCCTGGCTGGGGACCTTCGACCTGGGCTGGTGGTACGTTCCCCTGGGCATGCTCGCCATCTTTAGCTGCACCAGCGGCGTGAACGAGATAGATGGCCTGGACGGGCTGGCCGCCGGGGTCACGGGCCTGGCCTTCGCGGCCTATCTGGTGCTGGCCTGGCGAGACGGCCAGGCACAACTGGCGGCCATCTGCGCCATCGTCATCGGCGCGCTATTGGCCTTTCTC
>JAMCWG010000083.1 GCA_023475235.1 Chloroflexota bacterium | reverse complement strand
GCCTTGTCGTGCCCGCGGTCAGCCTTGAGCAAGATCCGGGCGTGGGCTAGTCGTCTGGCGGCGCCCTTACCCGCCGATATCAGGGCTTTGAGCGCTTGGCGCTCATCATCAGTCAGGGTAACAACATACTTCTTTACCATAACTCAAGGATACAACATCCTTGAACATGTATCAAACTACCGATGACGGACCACTAGATCTCTTTTCAAGGGTCGCCGGCAATGTCGCAACGAGCGCCAGGCACGATACTCAAGGATATCCGAATACTGTCTTCTAGGGGTATATGATGAGAATCTTGAATATGGATACGCTGTCGTCTCATGGCAACGTCGCCGGGCGGAAACATGTCCTGGAGATTCTGGAAGCCGGTATGGAGGCCGCTGACCCGTATAACAACACCTTCAAGCTGATCCGTGTGGAGAGCGGGAAGCTCATCGTCGGCAACCCCGATTTCGAGCCAACCGGCTCGCCCAGGACGGGCGAGGAGGTGTTCGATCTGGCCAAGGTCGGCAGGATACTTGTCTTCGGCGCCGGCAAGGGCGTGCATCGGGTGGCCAGGGCAATCGAAGAGGTGCTGGGAGACCGGCTCACCGGCGGCCACATCGTGGTCAAGCGGGGCGACGAAGTGGAGCTCAAGCGCGTCGGCTACACTTACGGCGCCCACCCCGCGCCTGACGAGGGCTGCGCCACGGGCTGCCGGCGCATCCTGGAGATGAGCCGGGGCCTGGCGGAGAACGATCTCGTCTTCACCGTCGCCGGCAGCGGCGTCTCCTCGCTGATGACCATCCCGGCCCCCGGCCTCACCATAGAGGACCTGCGGCAGACCACCTACGTTACGCAGATCGAGCGGGGCGTGCCGACCTCCGACCTCAGCCCCGTCCGCAACCACATCGACGCCATCAAGGGCGGCCGGCTGGCCCGGGCCATCCAGCCGGCGACAGCCGTCCATATCCTCACCAAAGACCCGAATATGAACACTGCCCCCGGCGAGACCGGCTACCATCACTACACCCGCCGGAACAACTGGCTCCACACCCTGCCGGACTACACGACCTTCCAGGATGCCATCGATATGCTCAAGAAATGGGACGCGTGGGACGCTGTGCGAGACGCGGTGAGGCAGCACCTGCTGCGGGCAGACCCGGCACAGGAGACCGTTAAGCCGGAGGAGTTCGAGAAAACGGATTTCCGCATCTTCGGCATCATGCCCGACAAGCTGGGGCTGCTCCGCAGCGCAGCCCGGAAGGCGGCGGAGCTGGGCTATACGCCGTACATTATGAGCGAATCGCTGCGGGCGGAGGCTCGGGAGGCCGGCCAGGTGATGGCCAGCATCGCCCGGAACATCGAAGACAAAGGCGGGCCCTTCCAACCGCCCTGCGTCCTCATCAGCGGCGGGGAGCTGCTGGTGACCGTGGGGCAGGAGACAGGCGTGGGCGGGCGAAACCAGGAGTTCGCCCTATCTGCCGCGATGGTCATTGCCGGCAGCAAGAACATCGTGGTGGGCGCGGTGGCTTCGGCCGGGACGGACGGGCCCGGCGGCCAGTTCCTGGGGGAAGACTATCCCATACCCAACCTGGTCGGCGGGCTGGTGGACGGCGAGACGCTGAGAGAAGCCCGTGCCGCTGGGGTGGACGTGCACGGCGAGCTGATGAAGCACGACACGACGCCGGCCCTCTGGGCCATCAAGAGCGGGATTCTGGCAACGCACAACATCAGCCTGAACGACCTCGGCGTCACCCTGATCATGGGCCGCAACGAGAACGCGAGATAAGGTAAACGCGCTTCCGCTCAGCCCAGGTGGCCGGAGAAGACCAGGAACCCGAAGCAGACCAGATTGAAGGTGAGGAAAACCGAGGCGGCCCTCCAGAGCGGCCCGCCGCCCCACAGCTTACGCTGCTTGTTCCAGCGGCCGAGCAGGTCATTGCTGATGAGCAGCACGGCGTGGTAGAGGCCGTAAAGAATGTAATGTAGTTGGGTGCCGTGCCAGATTCCCATCATTCCCATCGCAAGCACGAAGCCCAGGTATGAGGCCACGTATTTGCTCTTGAACCAGCGCCCCTTGGTCGCGGCGAAGACGAAGCGTGTGTAGATGTGGTCCCGGAACCACCACGAGAGGCTGATGTGCCAGCGGTCCCAGAAGTCCCGTATGTTGCGGGCCAGGAAGGGCCGGTTGAAGTTCTCCGGCGGGTGGACCCCCAGGATATAGCTCACCCCCACGGCGAAGTTGCTATAGCCCGCGAAGTCGAAGAACAGGTAGAAGCTGTAGGCGTACATGTAGGACACGATGCTCAGGAAGTGCGGGCCGTTGGCCGCCGGGTCCAGCCAGTACTGCTTGATCAGCGCGGCAAGGATGAACTTGTACAGAAGGCCCCTGAAGATGCGGTGGGCCGCTCCGTCAAGGTCCTGGAGGACCTCCGGCCAGCTTCGGTCGCGCTTCCAGTCGGTGGCGAAGCGCCGGAAGCGGTCGATCGGGCCCGATGAGATGGTCGGGAAGAAGAGGAGATAGGCGAAGTACTGCCCAACCGGAAGAGATGAGATCAGACGGTCCTGGACGGAGAAGACGACGTCCAGCGAGCGGAAGGTCAGGTACGAGATGCCCAGGAACCCGATCTGGTCGGCCGGTGCAACGAGCGGGACGAACTTGACCGCCAGCAGCGGCGCGAGGGCCAGGAGCGTGGCGGCGTAGGCGGGCCAACTGTGGCTGGTCCGCCGGCGGAGCAGGAGGAAGCCGTTTGCGATAGCCCATTGGAAGATGGCGTAGCCAACGACGAGCCAGATAGCCTGGACGGCGGCCTGGTGCCAGAGGGTCTGCGACGGCCAGTACTGTACGGCAATGACGGCGAGGGTGGCGAGCAAGATCCAGGCCCGCGAGAAGCGGCGGACGAGCCCCACGAGCAGCGCCGGTACGGTGACATAGGGCAGGAGGCCGAAGTAGAGGAGATTCGCGTAAGGGACCATATCAGGCCAGTGCCTCCGCCAGCTTGTGCCGGTCCACCTTGCCGTTGGCCGTCATCGGGAAGGCCTCCTGGAAGCAGAACCTCCGCGGCACCATATAGGATGGAAGGCGCTTCCCTAGCTTCGCCCGGAGGGTGCAGGACACCTCGAAGTCGGAGCCGGCCAGCCGCTCGGCCAGGACGACGCAGGCGGTCAGGGAGTCGTAGATACCATCCTTGCCCACTGGGATGACCACGGCATCCCGTACCCCCGGCAGCGCCATTAGGTTGGCTTCGATGTCCCCGATCTCGATCCGATAGCCGTGCAGCTTGATCTGGCTGTCCATTCGCCCCTCGAAGAAGAGCAGCCCATCCCTGTAATAGCCCCAGTCGCCGGTCCGGTAGGCCCACTGGCTGTCCAGATCGAAGAACGCTCGCGCCGTGAGGTCGGGCCGGCCGAGGTAGCCGGGGCTAACGTTCGGACCGGCGATGACGATCTCTCCACGTTCGCCGGGTCTGGCCGGCTGGCCGGCCTCGTCCATCACCAGCACGCGGGCGTCCGGCTTCGGGCGGCCGACCGGCAGCGAGGGATAGCGGCCCAGCAGCGCGTGATTGACACAGATGGAGGTCGCGGCCACCGTCGCCTCGGTTGGGCCATAGGTATTCCAGACCATTGCCTCCGGGAAGCGGCGCAGAAGCTCCGCGGCGACCTCCGGCGGAAGCGTCTCGCCGCAAAAGAGGAAGCGGCGGAGCTGCGGTAACATCTCGGCGGCGAAGCGGCGTTCCGCCAGACACATCTGGGCGAAGGACGGCGTCGAGACCCAGGCCGTGACCCCCGAGGCGGCGAATGCCTGGTAAAGCTGCTTCGGGTTGGCGATGTCTTCCCGGGTGATGCTGAACAGCGTCCCACCGGTGGCGAGGCTGAGGTAAAGGTCCATCACCGAGAGGTCGAAGGAGAAGGGGGCCTGGTTCAGGAACACTTCCTCACGCTCCTTAAAGGACTGCTCGTCGAGCATCCAGTTGACGAAGCTGGTCAGGCAGCCCAGCGTGATGACCACGCCCTTGGGCTCTCCGGTGCTGCCCGAGGTGAAGATGATGTAGTAATGGTCGGACATCCGAAGCCGGCGTCCCGGCGCATCGGCCTCGACATCGGCAAGCTGGGACACGTATTCCGGCGTCAGCGTGAGCCGCGCCCCCGCCGTCGCCACGATACTGGCGACGCGATGGGGTGGCAGGGATGTGTCGATGGGGACGTAGGGATGCCCCGCTTTGACGGCGCCAAGAAAGGCGATCAGCATCTCCGGCTCCTTGTGGCCGATGACCGCCACCGGCGAGCCGTCGTCCGGCAGGGCGAGCGCCAGGTGGGCAGCGAAGGCGTCGCTGCGACGGAGGAGAGCGCCGTACGTGAGGGTGCGGCCGGCGCTCACGTGGGCGGGCCGCTCCGGAGTGGTCCGGCCCCACTCATCTATTCGTTCAAGCAGGTCCACGGTTGGTCTCCTTCACAGTACGTGCCGGCCGACCGAAGGGCAAGGGCGACCGGCCTTCGTGCCTGGCGGCTAGAACCCCTGGTAAATGAAGCCGGGTGTTGAGAAGTCGCCCTTGCCGTATAGCAGAAGCAGCCCCACGAGAATCGCCAGGTAAAACAGGGTCTGCCAGCCCAGCCGGACCCAGCGATTGTCGACAAGGGCGGCGAGGCTAGCGTAGAGCGTCGTGATAGAAGGCGTCCAGCGCCTGGTCATAGTAGATCCATCCTTCCCGGCTCACGTGAGCCCCCGGGTCAATCAAGAAGTACTTGTCGCCGTCGTGGTCAGCGAAGTCGAGCACCGGCACCCCGTAAGGCTCCACCACCTGACGGAGCTTGTCATAGTAGGCCTGGCGGGCCCGGGCCGAGACACCGGTGTAATCGTAATACTTGCCCTGTATCGGCATGCTGAGGATCAGTGGCTGGGCGTCCAGATCTCTCAGTCCCCGGAGCAGCAGGTCGAGGTCGGTCCACTCGGCGGACTGGCCCAGGTTCTTGAGGAACTGGGTATCGTTGCGAGAGCTCTTCTGCTTCACGACATCGGGGCGCAGCCTGTTCACCCACGCCTGATTGTCAAAGCCGAAGGGGTTGTTGTCGGCGTGCTGGAGCTGCTCTCGCTCGGCCTTCTGCAGTAGGGCAGACCAGTCGAGCGTCGCGGCCTCATGCGACACGTCGGGGTCGAGCGGATGGCGTCCCCCCTTCTGGTCCTGAATATAGGAGAACGTCTCCCAGTGGTCCTGGAGCTGGAGCACCAGGGTCTGGACCTTGCCCAGGGGCAGCAGGGCATAGTAGCAGACGCGGGAGAGCGGTGAGCCGTCGGCCAGCCGCTCGAGCATGAACTTCAGCAGCGGGTCAGCTTCGAGGGGCTTCGGGTACTGGAGCATCCGTCGGGCGGCATCCTGCTTGACGTCGAAGCTGATCTCAGTGCTGTAAGCCAGCTCGCTGGCGTGCAGACGTGAGAAGTTGCCGGCGTAGGCGTCCTGGCCGACCATCGCCCCGAAAAACCACGGCGGCGACAGCGATATCGCTACCTTCTTGCCCCTTAGGTCGGACCCGATGGCCGCCAGGTCCTGCAGCATAATCAAGTCCGTCGTGCCGGCCTTTCCGACGGGGAAGATGGTGAACCCAGTCGGATAGCTCCGGAACAGCTCGCTGCCGTGGTAGGGGTCGGCGATATTCAGCTCCGAGCTGCCGTAGATGGGCAGCAGGTCGGGCTGCCGGAATGCCTCGTCCTGGAGTGCAGTGCCCTGGTTCTTGAGAGAGAAGGTCTGGGGAGCGATGGCGTGGATGTAGCGACCCTCCAGGTCGCGCGCGTACGCAGCGCCTCCCACCAGGGAAGCCGAGAACAGCGTCAGGGCCAGCAGAGCCGGCGCCAGGTGGTGCGCCCTCATCCTCTGACGCGCTGCTCCATATACGCGACGATCTTGCGCGGGGTGGCCCACTCTTCGCGTTCGAATTCGGCGGGCGAGATGTCCACCCCGAACTCGTCCGAGAGGGCGACCATAAGCTGCACCGTCGCCAGGGAGTCGAGAATGTCGAGGTCGAAGAGCTCCAGATCGAGGTTCCGGCGGACCTCGTCGGTTTCGGCGATACGGGCAAGTATGTCTATAGTCTTGTCCTCCAGGGACAGGTCTGCTTGAGACAATAGAGTCGATGCCTCCCTCAATTGGTGAATGCTTTTCCGCTCAGTAAATAAGAATACTGATTTGTGGCCCAGGTAGTTTCGTCTTCGTGGGCCTACATAGGTTAAGACGAACGTGCCATAGCCGTTCTCGCTGCCGGTGAAGGGCCAGTGCGACGCGCGGTCCAGGTTCCCGATGGACAGAGCCGGGCAGGTGCATTCTGTTGTGCATCGGTCGATCGTGCCGCGGCCGTTGCCTTGACGAAAGCCGAGCGTTTCACTAGGATTCTGCCAGCACGCACGTGGGCGGCCGTCTTCCGGCGGCTGCTGCGGGCCACAACCTTGCCGGTTTGACACGTGCGGCAAACAAGGAGGTCTTAATATTGCGGATCCTGAATATGGAGACCCTTTGTTCTCACGGTAACGTGCGATTGAGGCAGGACTTATGCAAGATTCTGGAAGCTGGCCTGGAGGCCGCCGACCCCTATAACAACACCCTGAAGCTCCTCAGAATCGAGGACGGGAAGCTCATCGTCGGCAACCCCGATTTCGAGCCCAGCGGAATGCCCAGGAGCGGCGACGAGGTGTTCGATCTTTCCAAGGTCGGCAAAATTCTGGTTTTCGGCGGCGGCAAGGGCGTGCACCGGGTAGCCAAGGCCATCGAAGATGTGTTGGGAGACCGGGTCACCGGCGGTAACGTCATCGTCAAGTACGGCGATGAGGTGGACCTGAAGCGAATCGAGGCGACTCTCGGCGCCCACCCGGCGCCTGACGAGGGCTGCGCTCGCGGCTGCCAGCGCATCCTGGAGCTGAGCAGGGGCCTTCGAAAGGAAGACCTGGTCTTCACCATCGCCGGCAACGGCGTCTCATCGCTGATGACGATGCCCGCCCCCGGCCTGACGATGGACGACCTGCGGCAGACCACCTACGTTATGCAGATCGAGCGGGGCGCGCCTACCGGCGACCTCTGTCCTATCCGCAACCACATCGACCAGATGAAGGGCGGCCGGCTCGCCCGGGCCATCCAGCCGGCGACGGCGATCCACATCGTCGCCATCGACCCGGACCACAATACCGTTCCCGGCCAGACCGGCTACCACAAACTGGTGTACGATAACTCCTGGCTGCACACGCTCCCGGACCACACCACCTTCCAGGACGCCATCGCTATGCTCCATAAGTGGGACGCCTGGGATGCCGTGCCGGAGGCGGTGAGACAGCATCTCCTGCGGGCCGATCCTGCTCAGGAGACCGTCAAGCCGGAGGAGTTCGAGCGGACCCGCTTCCGCATCTTCGGCGTGATGCCCACCCGGACCGGTATGCTTCCCACCGCCCAGCGGAAAGCCGCCGAATTGGGGTACATCCCACATATGCTGTGCGGGGCACTGCAGGCCGAAGCCAGCGAGGCCGGCACGGTGGTGGCCTCCATCGCCAGGAGCATCGAGGTGCACGGCGTCCCCTTCGAGCCGCCCTGCGCGCTCTTCACCTCGGGCGAGCTACTGGTGACGGTGGGCAAGGAGAGAGGCATCGGCGGGCGCAACCAGGAGTACGCGCTGGCCGGAGCGCTCAAGATAGCCGGCAGCAAGAATATCGCCATCGGGGCGGTGGACTCGGACGGCACCGACGGGCCGGGCGCGCAGTTCGCAGAGGAAGACGAGGGAATCCCCAATCTGGCCGGGGGCATCGTCGACGGGGAGACTCTGAAGGAGGCTGCTACTGCAGGTGTGGACATCCGCGCCGAGCTGTTGAAGCACAACGCGACGCCAGCCCTGTGGAAGCTAAGCAGTGGCGTCCTCGCAACCCACAACATCAGCTTGAATGACCTGGATGTGACCCTTATAGCGGGCCGCGTTTAAGCGACTACAAAAGGAAGGAAAGGTAATGCCAGTAGGAACCAGCATCAAATCGATAAGGGCACGACAAGTATATACAGAGCGTGGACACCCCGGCATCGAGGCAATGGTGATCACCGAGAGCGGCGCCAGGGGCGTAGCTATGTGCACGGCCGGGACGTCGGTGGGCGAGCACGAGATTCCCTTCGTGTACGACGGCGGCACGAAATGGCGCGGCAAGGGCGTGCAAAAAGCCGTCGACATTGTCAACGAGATCATCGCCCCGGCCCTCAAGGGGATGGACGCCGCTAATCAGCGAGAGGTGGACGATGCGATGCTTAACCTGGGCGGGCCGAACGCCAAGGCGCGGCTGGGCGGCAACGGCACGGCAGCGGTGTCGGCCGCCGTGCTGAAGGCGGGCGCGGCCAGCCTGGGCATCCCGCTCTACCAGCATATCGGCGGCGTGAACGCCTGCGTTATGCCAGTGGCCGGTGTGATCGCCGTGCTGGGCGCCCTCCGCTACGGCGGCGGGAAGCGGGCCGGCAGCAAGCCCACCTACTCCCTCATGTGCTACGGCTTCGACACCTTCAGCGAGGCATCTTATGCCGCCTGGGACATCGGCACCGAGTTCAATCAGGTGATGCTGAAGAAGTTCGACCTGCATCCCCGTCTGGACTTCGGCATATTCGTGCCGCCGGGGAAGGTGGAACACGACCGCGATCTCTGGGAGCTGATGGCTGGGCTGATCGTCAAGATGGGCTATGAGGGGAAGGTTGGAATCCAGGTCGACTGCGCTGCCACCTGCTACTACGAGAAAGACAAAGACAAGTATGTGGGCATCTTCTCGCCGGGGGAGAAGTCCAAGGAGGACCTGTTCGATCTGTACAAGTCGATGGTCAAGGACTATCCTTTCGTGATTGTCGAGGACCCGCTGGAGGAGAACGATTATGAGGGGCACGCGGCCCTGACCAGAGAGCTCGGCATCCAGCTCGTCGGCGATGACCTGTTCACCACCAACACCAAGCGCGTGGAGCAGGGCATTGCTGTGGGCGCCTGCAACACGGTGCTGCTGAAGGTGAACCAGATCGGGACCATCAGCGAGGCGTTCGATATGGTCCAGTTAGCTTACCGGAACGGGTATGGCGTGATGCCGTGCAGCAGCAGGGGCGAGGGAGCGGATATCGCCGACTACACCGTGGGCCTGGGCACCGGCAACCTGCGGGAGGGGGCGACCGGGCCGACCGGCAACCGCTTCCTGGAAATCGAGGTGGAGCTGGGCAGCCGGGCCAGGTTCCTCGGCAAGAAGGGACTGAAGCCCTAGTCCTCTAGGTCAACGCGAGGAAGGCTCTGGCGCGGGCCTCGACGTAAGTGAAAGGCGGCAGAGCACTGGCCACCGACCCTTCGGTCAGCCCAAGCTGATGGAATACCTCCGGCGATGGCTTGATCTTCGCTTCTTCCACTCCGGGATGGAGCCCGTTCTCGATGCAGTAGGCGTCGCCGAGATATACCAGGGCAGCCGCCGGAACGTCCTCGCTTGCCGCCATCGGACTGTGGTGAAAGGTAGTGGCGTCGACCAGGCTGGGTGGCAGGCCCCAAGACTTCACGAGCAGCCCTCCCATCTCGGCGTGGTCGATGCCCAGCACCTCTTTCTCGGCCGCCGTGGAGGGAAGCCCTTTCTCCGCCATCAGTTTGATAATGGTCAGGAACTCTTCGTGGAGGTACTGGTCCAGGATGATGCGGCCGAGGTCGTGGAGGATGCCGGCTGTGAACACGTCTCCAGGGCGCGGGTGGTGGACTTTCGCGGCCAGCATTTGAGAGACAATGCCGCAGCCCACGGAATGCTGCCAGAACTGCAGCCTGTCGAAGCCGCCTGCCCGGCCCCCTCGCATCGTACGGAGGACAGAGGTCGTCAGTATCAGCGACTGGACATTAGTGAACCCGAGAATGATGATGGCCTCGGGCACCGTGGAGACCTTGTGGCGGAAGCCGTAGTAAGCCGAGTTGGCGACCCTCAACAGCCGCGCGCTGGTGGCCTGGTCGTAAGAAATGATCCTGGCGAGGTCTTGCGCCGAGGAGTCCGCGTCGGCGATCACCTGCATGGCCTTCATGGCCACCGCGGGAAGGGTCGGCAAGTCTCGAATGCGCTCCAGAATGCGCAGGGTCGCCTTCGCCCTACCGTCGCCCCCTGGCCGTTCGGCCCGTTTCATGGAATGATGGGCCGCCTCATTCTCCTGCGGCGCTTTCGCCATATCTTTCATCTCCACTCAAGAAATCTTGAGGACTGTGCAGGGCCTGCTCTTAAGATAGCGAAGCATTTTCATCCGCGGTGGCGTCCCGAAGGGACATGGAAACTTTTCATTGTCGCCGACCCAGAACCACCAGGCAATCCAAATAGCTTGCTGCTCGGAATCGACCTCACCTCCGGCCTGCGGCCACCCCTTCACGCGGGTCGGCCCCTACATTTGGGAAGACAGACGGGTCGGCTCCTGCAGACCGCAGACAATCATAGGACCCCGCCTGTTCGCGTGCCCTATTCTAAGTAATCGGCAGATCAGCACGATGCTGTAGGGCCGTAGGGTTTGCGGCTCGCGCCCGTTTGCACTATGATTAGCGGCAACAAGGGCCATCGGACATCAGAATAGCCGATGAGACCAGGCAACACGCCTGGAATGGTGCGCAGACCGGCCTCTGCAGCTCCAACTATCGATCTCTATTTAGTTGAGGCCTGGTCATAAATCAGGCCGCCTTGAGGAAAGCCTTGAGTCCGACGCGCAATTCCGCGCCCACCTGGTGACGATGGAGCAAGGTCAGTTGGTACAGGAAAACGGCACCCAGCACGAAGCGCCGAGTGGCGAGCAAACCGCGGGTGGGCACGTGAGAGTGCGCATCGAAGATTCCCTTGAACTGCTCATTGAAGTTCTCGATGGCCAACGAA
>JAMCWG010000018.1 GCA_023475235.1 Chloroflexota bacterium | reverse complement strand
AGTGAGGGGAAGCTGCTGCTGGGATAGTACAGCAGGTACGCCAGGGCGGCGACCAGCCCGAATTGGACGACCACAGGCCCCAGGAGGATCCCTATGCTCAGGCGCCCCTCGCTTCGTGTCAGGCCCGTGTAGCGGGCGATGAGCAGGGCCAGTCCGAAGATGGCTAGATAGGTGGGGAAGTCCCAGGAATTGACGGGAGCCAGCACCCCTATGGCCAGGGCTGCCACGGCCAGCCCCAGCAGGCCCTCCCAATCGAAGAGCCTCCCCCAGTCCCTCCAGCGACGCGCCGGGGGGACTGCCGGCCCATCTGCAAGCCCGTCGGCCCCATCGCGGGCGCGCCCTTTCAGGGCGTTGACAGCCGCGCCCAGGGCCAGCAATGCGAACGGGAAGGCGATCATATGGGCGTGCAGGTCGGCGTAAAGAAATGTGAAATAGGGAAACTCATTCACCACGGCGACGCCCGTGTAGACGCGGCTGCTGGCCCAGTACCAGTCGGTGGGAATAGGGAACGGCCGGCCCAGGAAGAGGGTGGCCCAGAGCCCGGTGCCGGCCCGGACAGCCCCTTCCACGCCGGGCAGGGTGCTGCGTATGTCCAGCGGGCCGGCATTGCGCCGCAACTGCTCCATAAGTTGGGCAGCGGTGGCCAGGTTGCCGATAAGGGCCAGAAAGACGGCGGCGAGGCCCCCGGCGACAAATGGCCGCCACCAGCGGGAGCTGCCCGGGGAGGAAAGGTTGTAGGCCAGCGAGAAGGCCCCGCCAGCGGTGAGCGCGTACAGCGTAGGCACCGTTAGATTGTAGGCCATCACCGGCAACACCCCGGAGAACTTGACCAGGGTAGCCACGATGATCTGCCCGTAGTAATAGTAGTTCAGGTAGCCGCCGGCGAACCAGGGGTCGTAGGGCGGGAATTGCACGCTCTTGATGGCCCCCATCAGGTAGGCCAGGTCCATCGGCTTCTCCCCGCCGCGGGCCGGATGCCACAGGTCGGGATTGGCCAGCCGGATGCCCAGGAAGAACAGGAAGGCGACCCAGAACAGGGCCTCGCCCCACAGGACGGCACGCCGGTTTTCGCGCCAGAAGCCCTTGATCGGTGCGGAGTACCGGAAGGCCAGATAGGTGGAGAGGATGGCCACCAGCAGAATGGCGATCACGACGGTGGGCCGGGTGTTGGGCAGCAGCCCCAGGCTGACCAGCATCCAGCTAACCCAGGTCACCAGCAGAATCCCCAGTATCTTGCTCAGCAGGTAGCCGCGGTCGGGCAAGGTGCGGAAGGCGACGAAGGCGATGGGAAACGCCAGCAGGCCCAGGGCCTCGATCATAACCATCCAGACCAGCCAGGGGAAGCGATTGGCCAGGCTATCGGTCTGGAACAGCTCGCGGAAGGTGCCCCCCGCGGCCATCGCCTGCTGCCGGGCCGGCGTAAGGAGCAGGCCCTCCGGACGGGACGCCTGCGGCCCGACGGGGACGATGCCGGCGAAGAGCGCCTCCATATCCTGCCGGGAGAGGTTGCGCACCTTCTTGAAGATCATTACTTTCGGATGGTCGTAGACCGTGAAGCTCTCGTCGGCCTTGCCGTTATTGATCACGATGGGCGACGGACGGAAATTGCTGAGCAGCGGCGGGGGCTGGAGGCCTTCGTCGGAGAAGGTGTCGTCCATGAAGGTGACGCCCAACAGATTCGGGTACGAGGTGAAGGCGGCCACCAGATCGTACCCCAACTGCTGTGAGAACAGGAGATGATAGTAGCGGGTAGTGATGGGATAGCGCTGGGGCAGGCGCGGGATGGTGGCGTAAAGGCGATTGCTGAAGAAGATGATGTAATCGGAGCTGGACAACACCTGTATTATGGTGTTGAGCTTGCGGGCGTCGTCGTTCTCGTACAATGGCAGCTCGGTGAACTGGTAGTGGTGGCTGTCGGGAGAATGCGTAACGGGCGGCGCGCTGATGTTGACGGGGAGGCCCTCCTCCCAGTGCTCGCGGGCCAGGCGCGAGCCATCCGGTATGTTGTCGTACATCCACCGCGAGGCCTGGACGCCGGTGTGGTCGACGGAGTAGATGCGAATGTAGGCCAGCGAGTAGAACAGCCCCCACAGTACGACGATGGCGATCACGGCCCCGGCGGCCACCTCCGCCCAGCCGCGGTTCACGATTTCCTGCCACCATCTGGCCAGAGGAGAGGATGGCGTCGGCCCGTTGCCGCCCCTGCCCGGCCAGGCGTCGAACGATTCTCCGGTGACCAGCCCCGTGCTGGCCCCGCCGCCGATATCCCCGGTCGAGCTAACGGCGGGCACCAACTGCGGGGATGCCTGGCGACGGCACGCCATCCACAGCGCCGACAGCCCGTAGGCCCCGAACAGGCACAGGAAGGGCACGACGGGCAGGA
Organism: Chloroflexota bacterium; assembly: GCA_023475235.1. Lineage (GTDB taxonomy): Bacteria > Chloroflexota > UBA6077 > FW602-bin22 > JAMCWG01 > JAMCWG01. Next base: position 8,731 of record JAMCWG010000018.1, on the reverse strand, counting down.
TGTACCGCAGGAACTTGGCGTGAAAGGCGCCGGTGATGAGGAAATATGGCACCACCCAGGCCAGAATGACGAGCTCCCCCGGAAGAGGTCGCCGGGCTGCCCGCCAGAGGGCGGCGACCGTGCCGGCGAAGGCAGCCAATGCCAGCGGCCACCCCATGCCCCAGGCCAGGAGGTTCTGGACGAAGTACCAGTAGGGCGGCGTGTTGGCGTATTGCCGGGTGTAGGGAAGGTCGGCCGTGCCCTGCACCATGCCGCTCTGCTCGGCCATATTGCGGACGAACGTCGGGAAATCGATCAGCGCATAGGGCTCCGTGATCACGAAGACCGCGGTAATGGTGAGCAGGGCTACCATCCCCAGGCCGACGGCGCGGTTGACGTCGGTCAGGCGGGGCAGCCGCACGTCGAAGAAGCTCGGCTCCCTCGTCAGCACCTGCACCTCGACCCCGCCGGCCTCGCGGGTCAGCAGACGCACCTCGTACTCGCCGTTCTCGTCACGCCTTCGCATGATGAGGTGCAGGACCAGCGCCGCGGCCACCGCGGCGAGGATAGGCCCGGCGCTGATCTTGGTGGCCAGGGCCAGGCCCACGCACAGACCCAGGAGCAGCGCGCTGCGGACGGTCCCCTGCTCGGCCAGCTTCAGCGCCGCCAGCGTGCTGGCGAGCATGAAGAAAGTGACGATGGTGTCGAAGGCGAAGAAGTGCGACAACTGGATATTGAGCACGGTCAGGCCCAGCAGCGCCGCCGCCAGCAGGCCGACCCGGCGACTATACAGCTTGCGACCGAGGAGGAATATCAGGACCAGGCTGCCGGTATCGAACAGCGCCGAGATAACGCGCCCCACCAGGCGGAGGTGGTCAAAATCACTGAGGACCCGCCAGCTCTCCAGGCCCGGCATCCACCAGCCGTGCGAGGCCAGGATATGGGCCACCAGCCTGAGCAGGTAGAATGGGAACGACCCGTAGGCGAAGAAATGAGGGTTGGGGGGGCTCTGGGGGCTGAGCAGCAGGCCCCAATTGGGGGGCATAGGCAACACCAGGTTGTTGGCGGTCATAATGATGTGGCGCTCGTCGGGGTGGAAGAGGTGGCCGTCGTCCCAGCCCAGGCCGTAGAGGCGAAGCGCGAGGGCAACGGCCAGAATGGGCAACAGCAACCACAGGTCGCGGACCCGCCACCCGGCTTCCGTACCGCCAGCTTCAATCGGTGAACGCATCTGTGTCTATATCAGTCAGACGAGATCGGGAAGGGTATTCTACCAGAAAGTAGACGTCGTCGATTATAACACGTATAATACGGACCAGACGGCCTGGGCGTCTGGTCGGACCGCGCCGGCCGAAGCGAAGCCTCGGCTGAAGGGGACAACCTTGAAACGACGAGACCTTGAGCGGATCGAGAACGCAGGCTAGATTTCATCCTCCGCTTGCGCCCACGCATAACTCAACACCGCTGCTACTCGTCGCCTTTGCTTCCAGGCAAGTATGGAATAAGGCCCCGGCGAAAAGCTTCCTCTTGAATCGGTCGGGGCATATACCGAGCGTCTACTATTAAGCCGTCCACCTGAATGAGCCAGGCAAGAGGATTGTCGTCGATCCGGCTGGGCAGGGACCACTTCGGATCCAGTTGGACAATGCGGAGGGCATCCCGAATAAGCTTTGCTTTAGCGCCTGCAGTGCTCGGCTTTACTCCGAACAATTCGCATACTTCTTTAAGCGGCATGTAAGGGGTCTGCGTCTTGTCGTACAGAAAGTTTACGCCTCCTATGACATAAACGATGGCACAAGCCCACACTTCAATCCTTCCCGAAGCCAGGGGAGAAGGACGCTTGCGGCAGAGAGTGGCGGCGAGACGCCTACACAGTTGGGCATATTCCGCATTCAGATACTTCTCCGAGAACGTATCTGTAAGGCTGACGATGGCACCGAAGATAGGCATCATTTGCTTAGGGACGGACTCGCTGCGCGATGCAGTCATCGTATTCTCCTGTCCTGTATTTGAGTATCCTTCGGTAGGTCCGCCACGCTTTCCACGTTGCGATCCCGATCCGACTCTCATTGTCAGTCCACGCGCGGTCGAGTGTCAAACACCGTGTGTGCCCTTGTGGGATACCGGCTGGTAGGTGTATCCTCTGGCACAGGAAGGCCGAGGCCGGGTCCGCGGCGCTGAGCAACTCTATTCTGCTGAGGAGAACGATATGGCAGGAAGACCATCGGGAGAGATTACGGAGAGCACGCTGGTGGAGACGGCGCGCCTGGCCGGGCTGCCGCTGGGGCCGGGGCGGGTCGAGGCGCTGCTGCCGCAGCTACAGACGCTCCGCCAGGAGCTGTCCCGCCTGCATGAGCTGGACCTGCGGGATATCGAGCCGGCGGGCATTTTCATCGCCGGCCGGGAGGGGCAAAATGGCTGACGAGCTGTGCTTTATGCCGGCGGCGAGGCTCGCCGAGCTGTTCCGCACCTGCCAGGCCTCGCCCGTGGACCTGGTGACGGCGATGCTGGAGCGCATCGAGCGGCTCAACCCGAAACTGAACGCCTACTTGACCGTAATGGCCGACCAGGCGCTGGCCGACGCCCGGCAGGCGGAGAGCGACATCCACAAGGGCGAGTACCTGGGCCCGCTGCACGGCATACCTGTGGCCCTCAAGGACCTCTATCTCACCAATGGCGTGCGGACCACCGGCGGCTCGAAGATCCTGGCCGATTGGGTGCCCCACGAGGATGCCACCACCGTGAGCAAGCTGAAGGCGGCCGGCGCCATCATCATCGGCAAGGCGCATATGCACGAGTTCGCCATGGGCCCCACCAATGTCAACCCCCACTACGGGCCGGCCTGCAATCCCTGGAACCCTGAATGCGTGCCCGGCGGCTCCAGCGGCGGCTCAGGGGCGGCAGTCGCTGCCTCGATGGCCACCGTGGCGATGGGGTCGGACACCGGCGGCTCCATCCGCATCCCGGGGAGCCTCTGCGGCATTGCCGGCCACAAGCCGACCTACGGCCTGGTGAGCCGCTACGGCGTGCTGCCGCTGAGCTGGTCGCTCGACCACGCCGGGCCGATGACCAAGACGGTGGAGGACGCCGCCCTGATGCTGAATGCCCTGGCCGGCTACGACCTGAAGGACCCGGCCTCCGCCAACCGGCCGGTGCCGGACTTCCGCGATGCCCTCACCGGCCGCGTGCGGGGGCTGCGCGCGGGCCTACCGCGGCGCCACTTCTTCGACGGGCTCGACCCGGAGGTAGCTGCTGCTGTGGATGACGCTATCGAGTTGCTGTCCGGGCTGGGGATGTCGTTCACCGAGGTGGACTTCCGTGACGTGGAGCACGTGGCGGCCACCACGATGAGCATCTCGTGGTCCGAGGCCACCTCTTATCACGAGCCGTACCTTGACCGCCTGGACGACTACGGGCCGGATGTGCGCTCGCGCCTCGAGCTGGGAAAGACGATGACGGCCACCGATTACCTGCGGGCGCAGCGAGTGCGCCGCCTCATCTGCGAGGAGTACGCTAGCCTGATGGAGAAGGTGGATGTGCTGGTCACGCCCACCATCCGGATTCCGGCGCCGCGCATCGACGAGTGTGGCGAGGTACTGGGGGTGGCCGGGGGAGCGGATGTGAAGATGGTGCTCTCGGCGCTGACCCGCCCGTTCAACGTCACCGGCGCGCCAGCGCTGACCGTCCCCTGCGGCTTCACGACCGGGGGACTACCCATCGGCCTGCAGATCGCCGGCCGGGCCTTCGACGACGAGGTGGTGCTCCGCGTGGGCCACGCCTACCAGACGGCCACCGCCTGGCACAAGCGCCTGCCTCCGGTGTAACCATGACGGCGTGGGGGCGAACCTTGTGTTCGCCCGACACCGACAGGGGCGAACCTTGTGTTCGCGTCTACGCCGACAGGGCGGACCTCGTGTTCGCCCGCCGATGAGCCCGGACAACCTTGCGCAGGTCCGTGGACCTGCGCAAGGTGGCGCCCGCGGCGCAACGGCCATGGTGCATAGGCACGCACCGGCAAGAAGACCGGTCCGGCCGCGAGCCCTCCGATCCGAGGCTCACTTCGGATTCTTTCATTCGTTGTCCTGCCCTCGTTAGCCAGAGAGCCCAGCCGCGCGGACCTGCGATGACTGTGGGCCCGGTCCTCCCCTCTCCACTTTCAGACCGAACAGGAAGCGCAGAAAGCCGACCCGCCTGACGATGAATTCGTACGCGCCGAGGATCACGGGCAGCGACGCCGCCATGATGAGCAGGTACTTGACGATCATCGGCAGGTCCCACTGGACGATGACGAACCCCACGAGCAGGATGACCGGCTGATGAAGCATATAGAACGGAAGCACACCTTCGTTGGCGCGCCTTAGCCAGCGGTGGTCGAAGCTTAGATGGGCGATCCCCAGGCCGAGCAGGGCCATCAACCAGGCCCACATATCGGCGGCTCGCACCGTGGCTGCGATGGGCTCCAGCAACACACCGTTGTCCTGCCACGGGGCGAGATACGTGACGGCAAAGTAGGCTGGCAGAAGCAGCAGGCCGGCCACCAAGCTGACCCTGCGCTGCCGGACCAAAGCGCCCTTCAGTCGGTCGTCGGCCAGGAAGAGATAGCCGCAGACGAACAGCAGCAGGTAGACCAGTGGGTTCCACCCGCCGAAGTCGGTGAAAATATCCAGGACGGGCGACGCGTACGTCGCGAACTCCGCCAGGGCCAGCAGCAGGACCGGAGCGAAGAGCATTCCGGGCTGTGCCAGCGCCGTCACCAGCCCGCCGGCCAGTCGCTGGCCGCGGCCCGCCCGCAGCCATAGAAACAGCGGCAGCATCATTACTGAGAACAGAAACAGGAACAACAGGTACCAGAGATGCACGCCGAACCAGGCGAAGTTGCCGTCGTACTCGTTGCCGAGGTAAGGGTCGTTGAAGTAGCTCGGCAGCCACGCGAAGAAGGAGTCCGCGGTCTGGCCGTGGGTGAGCCGTTCGAGGTAAATCTGGTGAGGCGACAGGACCAGGATGCCGAATAATAGCGGCACCACCAATCGTCTGGCACGCTCGCGCAGGAATCCCTGCCTCAGCGCGCCGATGGCATAGTAGGTGCTGATGCCGGAGAGAACGAAGAACATCGGCATGATGACCTGCAGTAGGGCGCCGGCGTACAGCGCCGCAGCCATGCTCGTCTGGCCGTTCTTGACGTGCCACGGCCATGGGTCGAAGAACCTGGCCGAATGGAAGAGAAAGACCAGCCCGATGGTCCCGACGCGCAGCCAATCGATATCGTAGCGCCGCGCCGGCCCGGTCTTTGCGGCGCCTGGGTTCTCCGGCGACGATATCTCCACCTGTACCACCCCCTCTCTCTCCAGTATGGCCGCTCGAGCAGCCCCTAGGCCTCGTCGGGTGCCGCTTCGGGGACGGCCACAGCCCGTCTGGTCGCCGCGGCTTTACCGACCAGGAACAGTCCCAGCCCCATGCTCAGGGCGTGGATGGCAAATGCGCTGGCAAGCCCGGCCATATCTGTGTAGCCTTCCGCTTGGGAGAGGACCCCTCCCGTTACAGCCACAATTCAGATGAGGCCGAGCAACAGCAGAAAGCAGCCAGCGACCCGTAATACACCCGTCATCGTATACCTCCTCTACAATCGAACCGTGGAATACCGTCGCCTTTCCGGGCATCGTCGTGCCGTAGACCGCCGTCACGACCCCAGGGCCTGCAGGAACAGCCACAGGGCCAGGACGGCGGTCACGCCGTGGAAGGCATACCACGGCAGTATCTTGGGACTGAGGCTGGAGACCTTGCCGCGGAACACGTCCGCCATTATGGACAGGATTCAGGTGGCCGAGATCAGCCACACAACGCCGGCGGCAATCCACCACAACATAATTGCATCACTCCCTTACTGGAATCGGCTTGCAGGTGGACACCTGCTGGCCTCAATACCAGAATAAGGCGAAGCTCAGGCTTAGAAATCGCCCACGTGGAGAGATTCGAGGCTAGACATGTGAAGAGTCTTCCTACTGGCCATCTGGCCAGGTAGATTAATACGCCCCGGTTAGCAGCGGCTTCAAAAGGAAAGGAAAAGACCCGTGACGCAAGCCGTAGTGGCGACTTCAGTCGCTCGCAATACAAGAAGACGTATAGGAGCGGTTACCTTGCCCCCGCAAAACGGCCAACCAGCGTCAAGCCCAACGCTCCGATCACGGCAGACGCTGCGTCTAAACAGGCCGCGCTACTGGCCGCTGGAACACCTTACCGGGGTTGAGCAGGCCCTTGGGGTCTAGCGCGGCCTTGATGCTGCGCATAACCTCCACGCCCTCGCGCCCGAACTGCCACTCCAGATAGGGCGCCTTCAGCAATCCGATGCCATGCTCGCCGGTCAGTGTCCCGCCCAGCTCGAGGGTGACCTGGAATACCTCGGCGAAGAACTTCACCGCGCGGTCCATCTCCTGAGGGTCCCGCTGGTCCGTCATCACTACCGGGTGGAGATTGCCATCGCCGGCGTGCCCCACGATTGCCATCTCCACATCGTATTTCGCCGCCAACTCCTGCAGCCGCCGCACCAGGGCCGGTATCTTGTCGCGGGGCACGGTGGCATCCTCGGTGATGGCCGTGGGCCGGGTATGGGCGATCGCTGCGTATGCCGTGCGGCGCGCCGCCCACAGCTCGTCGCTTTCGGCGCGGTCGCGTGCCACCCGCAGCCGCTCCACGCCGCCGGCCTTCAGTATCTGCTCCAGCCTGGCCGCCTGGTGGTCCACTTCGGCCTCGCTGCCGTCCACCTCGATCAGCAGTATCGCGTCGGCGTCGAGGGGCAGGCCGGATGGGCGGAATTCCTCGATGCGCTCGATGGTGACCTTGTCCATGATCTCCAGCGTTGCCGGGATGATCCGGGCGGCCACGATGGCCGATACCGCCTCGGCTGCCCGGTCCAGTTGGGTGAACGCGGCCAGGAGCGTCTGTTTCTTCTCCGGCAGCGGTATCAGGCGCAGCACGGCCTCGGTGATCACGCCGAGGGTCCCCTCCGAGCCGACGAACAGGTGGGTGAGGTCGTAGCCGCTGACGTTCTTCACCGTGCGGCCGCCGGTGCGCACCACGGCACCCCCGGCCAGCACGACCTCCAGACCCAGCGCGTAGTCCTTGGTGGTGCCGTACTTGAAGCCGCGCGGCCCGCCCGCGCTCTCGGCAACGTTGCCGCCGATGGTCGACACGCTCAGGCTGGAGGGATCGGGTGGATAGAACAGGCCCAGCTTCTCCACCGCCGCCTGCAGGTTGGCCGTGACCACGCCCGGCTCGACCACGGCGGTGAGGTTCTCGGCGCTGATCTCGCGGATGCGATTGAACCGGGTGCTGCACACCACCAGGCCGCCCTGCAGGGGCACCGAGCCGCCGCTCAGGTTGGTGCCGGCGCCGCGGGGGACCACCGGGACCCCGGCCTCGCCGGCCAGGCGCATCACCGCCGCCACTGCCTGGGCGTTGCCCGGCAGCACCACGGCATCGGGTAGCGAGGTTGTAGGAGTGGAATCGTAGGCGTAGCACAGCAGGCCCGCCGGGTCCGCCAGCAGGTTCTCCGGACCGACCACTGCCCTGAGGTCCTTGAGCAGCCCCGGCGAAAGCATAGCTACACGTATTCCTCCGGTGCAGCCGGTTCCACCCGCAGGCTGGTCCCGTCGCGGCACAGCCGGCCCAGCGGCCGCTCGACGTCGTGCTCGAAGATGAGGAGGGGCTGCCTGCCGTCCCCTGTGCGCTGGCCCCCGGCCCCCTCGACGGGCGTGAGGGCGATCTGGATGAGCTTGCGCTTCGTCTCTATCGACTCCATCGGGGCGAGGTCGTAGGCGGGCACCCAGACGATGCGCTCCAACTGGACGGCGACCGACGCCGCGTCGCCCAGGAACCAGCCCAGGCCGTCGCCAAGCACCACGGACTGGTGCCCCGGGGTGTGTCCGGACGTCACCACGCAGCGGACCCCCGGCGCCACATCAATGTCGCCCCGCAGGAGCCGCAGGACGCCGTGCTGCGCCAGGGGGCGCAGGTTCTCCACCAGATAGGTGGCCCTGGTGCGCTCGTTGGGGTGGTTGGCGTCCTCCCACTCCTTTTCCTGCACCCAGTACTCGGCGCGGGGGAAGGTCGGCACGAAGCGGCCGTCCACCAGGGCGGTGTTACCGGCGGCGTGGTCGGCGTGCAGGTGGGTGTTGACCACGATATCTATGTCCTCCGGCCGCAGGCCCAGATGGGCCAGTTGCTCGAAGAGGGTCGACTGCCGCTCGAGGGAGAGCAGGTGCCGGCCCTTGGGAGACAGCTTGTCCCCATAGCCGGTGTCGACGATGATGCGCTTGCCCCCCGCCAGCACCAGCAGGCAGTTCAACGCTATGGGGATGCGGTTGAGCTCGTCGGCCTTGATCTCCTTCTCCCACAGGAGCTTCGGCACCAGCCCGAAGAAGCCTCCCCCGTCGTAGCGGATCACCCCGTCGCTCAGCAGGAAAGCCTCCACATCGCCGAGACGCACGCCATCTTCTCCCCAACAACTCTGAATGCGTCCCAACTGCCTGGGACCAGACTGAGTCTATCACGGCGATGGCGCTTCGTCCATGCTCTGCTGCTCGTTGTATTTGTTCAGAAGGAGGTAGACGAGTTGAGTTCTAAGCACGCGAGCATAAGTATGGCGTTGGAATCACGAATTGATCGGCAGCATTACAGGATGGGGCTGCAAGTCCCTGCTGAAGAAGCGCCGTGCGCCAGCAACCAGTTCACCAATGTTGCCAGCGAGACGGTTCGC
>JAMCWG010000119.1 GCA_023475235.1 Chloroflexota bacterium | reverse complement strand
GGACCTTCTCACGAGGCACCAGGCGTCCCTCCACGCATCTGTTGTTTTCGATGCATAATACCCACGATTGCCGTACTCATTGTAGCGCAGCCGGTAGAACAACGCATCTGGCAGTGCTCCACCGGCCGTATGTGTACGCCGGTGGCACGCCCGGCCTGGCTACTGGCCGGCCAGCCGTTCCGCGAGCCAGGCCTCGAACATGTCGGCGGAGAAGCCTCGCCGTAGTGCCCATCTCCTTGTCGGTATCGCCATCGCGATGAGCTCCTTTCCTCAACGGGGGGCGGCCGTTCAGGGCGGCCGCCCCCCGTAACTTCGAGCCGTGAGAGGCAGAGATCAAATGGGCGCCTCAGTCCCTCTCACAGGCTCACGTCTGGTGCTACTGGCCGGCAGGGGATTGGCCGGCCCATCGATGGAACAGACCGGGGCCCGTCCCCGAGCCTGGCTCCCCGTAGCCGCGGCCCGCGCCGGGGCCCAGGCCGGGGCCAACGTGCGGCGGGTCGGTCGGGCGATTCGGGCCGACCTCGGTGCGATTGACGTTTGCCGTTATCCGCTCCTGCATGAACTGGTACGCCTGGTCCGCCTGCGCCTGGGTGATGACGCCGGCCTTCACCCGCTCATCCAGGGCCTGCTTGCGGCTGGCCAGGATGGTCGACACCAGCTTGTCCACATCCACGCCTTTGCTCTGGGCGATCTGGGCCAGGCTCTTGCCGGCCAATCGCTGATCGTGTATCTCCTGGGAGCTCATGCCCAGAAGACCAGTGATAGATTCGTGCATCGTCTGGTAGCCGAAGCCTCTCGCGAAGCCGGGTCCTGCTCCTCCCTGCCACACGCGGGGCGGGTTTGCCGGTGGGGTTGGGGTCGGGCCGGCGGCGAAGGAAGTTCCCGCCGTTCCCGCCAGCAGGCCGACGCCCGCCAGGGCGCTGATGGCGATCACTGCCAATCTGTTCATTACCTTGTCCTCCCAATCGTTTTGTTGTATCTCACGACCGCTTTCTCTTCAGTCCGCAACACCATACTAACAAGCAGATTTGGAGGACCGATGGTAAAGTTGTGGAGAAAGTGTGGAGGTTTGGCGGGGCCGGTCTGAACGCCGCTTTATTGCTAGGCCAAGGGCCTTATGCTATAATGACGCCAGCAAAGAACGGAGGAACGGGCTCTTGGCAACCTATTTGAATCTAATAGAGATCATAATCTCTATCGGTCTGATATTGTTTGTCCTGCTGCAAAGCAAGGGCGCCGGCTTCAGCGGCACTTTCTCCACCGACACTTCAATCTTCCGCACGCGCCGCGGGGTCGAGAAGACACTGTTTCAATTCACTCTTGTTCTAGCCGGACTATTCGTCGTGATCTCGATCATTAGCGTCCTGGCCACAGGGTAAGGGGACGGGCACCAGGTGTCCTGCCCCTGCCCACTCGGGCGAGTAAACAGTCGCTAGAGAGCGTTGTTGAGCAACAAGCAGCCACTCATCATCTTCCCTGTCTTGATCGCTGTGGCCGCCGCCCTTCTATTGATGGTGGCGATGTCGATGTCCACCACGACCGTCCCGGCCGCCGGTGGTGCTTACGTCGAAGGCGTGGCCGGCCGGCCCCGGTTCATCAACCCCACCCTCGCAACCCCAAACTCTGTCGACCAGGACCTGGTGTCGCTGGTGTATGCCGGGCTGACGCAGACGCAGGAAGGGTCCAAGGTGGTGCCCGACCTGGCGGAGAGGTGGGGCATCAGCGCCGACGGCAAGGCGTACACCTTCTACATGCGGCCCGACCTGAAGTGGCAGGACGGTGAGCCGGTCACCGCCGACGATGTGGCTTACACGATCAGCACCATTCAGAGCCCGGACTACCAGGGGCCCAAGGAAGTGGCCGAGCTGTGGAAAAACATTGCCGTGGAGGCGCTTGACCCGCAGACGGTGCGGTTCAAGCTGCCGGAGCGGTACGCTCCTTTCCTGGAATACACCACTATCGGCATTTTGCCAGCGCACCTCTGGCGCGATATCCCGGCGGCCAAGCATCCGGAGAGCGATCGCAACGCGCTGGCCGTGGGTGCCGGTCCGTTCCGCGTCCGGGAGGCCAGCAGCTCTCACATATTGCTGGAGGCGAGCCCGCAGTACTACGGCCAGCGGCCGATGCTCCAGAGCATGGAGTTCCGGTTCTACGGGACCGACGCCCAGGCGCTGGAGGCCCTTCGCAAGGGAGAGGTACAGGGCGTGCGGCATCTGGCGCCGGAGGATGTGGCGGCGGTCAAGGGCGACTCGCGTTTCGTCGTCTATTCCGCGCCGGAGGTGTCGAGGGCTACGCTCGTGCTTCTCAACAACAAGTCCCCGCTTCTGTCCGATAAGTCCATTCGCAAAGCCCTCTCCCTGGGGACCGACCGGCAGAAGCTGATCGACGAGGTGTTGCAGTCGCAGGCCATACCGGCAGTCGGGCCCATCTCCACGGCCTCATGGGCGTACCGTCCGGACAGCGGGACATACGATCCGGCGGGGGCGCGGTCGCTGCTTGAGCAGGCCGGTTGGAAGGACATCGACGCCGAAGGGGTGCGAACGAAGGATGGCGCAAGGCTGCAGTTGGTGCTGCTGACCAACGATCGCCCCGAGCGGATCGCCGTATCGCAGGCAATTGCCCGGCAGTGGAAAGACCTGGGAGTGAAGGCCGACGTGCACACGGTGGGCTGGTCGGGGTTCGTGCAGGACTTCCTGGTGCCGCGCTCGTTCAACGGAGCACTGACGGAGTACTGGTCCCCCAACGTCGATCCGGACTCCTACCAGTTCTGGCACTCGTCACAAATAGATAAAGGGCTGAACTTCGCCTCGTGGTCGAACCGCCGTGCGGACGAGCTGCTCGAGAATGCCCGCCAGTCCATCGACCAGATCGAGCGTACCGAGATGTACCGGGAGTTCCAAGCCATCTTCGCCGATGAGCAGCCCAGCATAATGCTGTACTACCCGGTGTACAGCTTCGCGGTGGACAAGCGGGTGCAGGGGGTAAAAGTAGGCCCGCTGGTCGCCCCTGCCGACCGTTTCGACGGCATTGCCGACTGGTACAGCCAGACGAAGCAGACCTTCACCCGTTAAGTCCGGCGACCGCACCAACGAAACAGAGGATGGACTGTCTTGTCCACCCTCTGTTCGAACTCCCTCCGGGGGTTCTGCGGTTATATAAGCTGTTCTAATCGCTCTTATGTTCTTCTCGCGGCCGCGCTGGGCTTCCATCTGGCCGCCTCTTGCGCTGGCCACGCTCGCCCACGGGGACAGCCCTGGATCGGCTACCCGGTGGCCCTGACTTTGATCTGCTTCGGCTTCGCCTCCTCGGCCTTGGGGATCTTCAAGGTGAGGACACCGTTCTCAAAGCTGGCCTCCGCCTTTTCGGCCTGGACCGATGCGGGCAAGGTCATTTCTCGCTCAAATGCGCCGTAGCGGAGCTCCCGTCGGATGAAGTTCTCTTCTTTCACCTCTTCGGTGGACTTCGTCTGTCCTTTGATGGTCAGCGTATCGCCTATGACGGAGATGTCCACATCCTCGGGCTTGATGCCGGGCAGCGAGGCCTTCACCACGATCTCGTTCGGGGTCTGGTACATATCGACCGGTACGATGCGTGCGTACTCCACTGACGGCATTATCCTCGTCGGCCGGACGAAGCTCTCCTCGAATAGACGGTCCATTGCTTCCCGCAGCGACATCAAATCGCTGAAAGGCTCCCAACGTCTAATCGCCATTTTGGTTTTCCTCCCCACACTGTGGATTCTGGCATTCCCTCGATAGGCGGCCGCCCTTTGGGTTACAATTAAACTCTACCATATATGCCGCTGATTGTCAACGGACTTGATAAGAGCGTTCGCTAGTGAGTTGACAAGCATATGCTCAAGATATATACTAGTCCTAGCAATGAGTAGAGGGTAATAGATTGCCAGGAAAGGATTACTATCAGATCCTGGGTGTGAAGCGCGACGCCACGGAAAAAGAGATCCGTCAGGCCTACCGGAAGCTCGCGCGCAAATACCATCCCGATGTTAATCCGGGCAATAAGGCTGCCGAGGCGAGGTTCAAGGAGATCGGCGAGGCATACGAGGTCCTCAGCGATAAAGAGAAGCGGGCCAAGTATGACCAGTTCGGCGATGCATGGCAGTACGCCGGCGCGCGCGCGCCTGGCGGAGGGGCGGCCGGCACGCCCTTCGACTTCGGCGGCGGACCTGGCAACTACCAGGTGCATTTTGAAGACCTGGGGGGAATCAGCGAGGAAGGCTTCGGCGGCATCTTCGACCAGATTTTCGGCGCAGGCCGGGCCCGGCAGGCGGCACGACGTCCGCGGCGCGGGCGCGACTACGAGCAGCCGGTCGAGGTGACGCTGGAGGAAGCGTTCCACGGGACCACGCGTATCATGCAACTGGAAGGGACCGAGCCCTGCCCCGCTTGCGGTGGGGCAGGGCACGTCAAAGGGCAGGTGTGCGTCGATTGCCGCGGGGCAGGAACGCGCGTCCGGCCGCGCCGGCTGGAGGTCAAGATACCGGCAGGGGTGCGCGATGGCTCTCGCGTGCGCATCGCCGGCGAGGGTGGCCCGGGCGCGTCCGGCGGCCAGAAGGGAGACCTGTATCTGGTAGTGTCGGTGAAGCCGCATACCCTCTTCGAGCGGAAGGAAGATGACCTCTACGAAGAGGTGCCGGTGCTACTGACGGTGGCCATCCTGGGAGGCGAGGTGCAGGTGCCCACGCCGAAGGGGAGAGTGGCCCTGCGCATCCCGCCGGAAACCCAGAACGGTCGCACGTTCCGGCTGAGCGGGCAGGGAATGCCCCACCTGCAGGGGACCGGCGCTGGCGACCTGTACGCCAAGATCAAGGTCGTGTTGCCGACCAACCTCTCGCCTCGAGAGCGGGAGCTCTTCCAGGAGCTAGACCGGGCCCGAGAAGTAAAGGTCTGATAATAATTCGAGCAATGGAATCTACGACGAGCCAGGAGATGACATAAGTATATGAGCACAGATAAATTCACAGAAAAGGCCCAGGAGGCCATCGCCCAGGCGCAGCAGCTCCTGCGCGAGTTCCAGAACACCCAGATGGATGTCGAGCACCTGTTGCTGGCCCTCTTAGAGCAGAGCGACGGGCTGGTGCCCCAGATCCTCGAGAAGCTGGGTGTGGATGTCACGCGCGCAGAAGGGCGGCTGCGGCAGGCGCTGGAGGCGGCACCCAAGATGCAGTTCCAGGGCGGGCAGGCTCAAGTTTACATAACGCCGCGTCTGAAAAGGGTCTTCGACCTGGCGATAGATGAGGCGGCCCGCCTAAAGGACGAGTTTGTCAGCGTGGAGCACCTCTTCATCGCCATCACCGCTGAGCGGGAGGGCGACTCGGCGCGCCTGCTGCGCGAGCTGGGCGTGGACCAGGAGAAAGTGTACCGCGCCCTCGTGGAGATCCGCGGCAGCCAGCGCGTCACCGACCAGAACGCCGAGAGCAAGTACCAGGTCCTGCAGAAGTACAGCCGTGACCTCACCGAGCTGGCCCGGGCAGGCAAGCTCGACCCGGTCATCGGCCGCGAGGAGGAGATACGGCGCGTCATCCAGGTGCTTTCGCGGCGCACCAAGAACAACCCGGTGCTGATCGGCGACCCGGGCGTCGGCAAGACGGCCATCGCCGAGGGGCTGGCGCAGCGGATCGTGAGCGGCGACGTGCCCGAGATGCTGCGGGGCAAGAAGGTGATCGCGCTGGACCTGCCGGCACTGGTGGCCGGGTCCAAGTTCCGGGGCGAGTTCGAGGAGCGGCTGAAGGCCGTGATGGACGAGGTCCGCCGGGCGCAGGGCGAGATCATCCTCTTCATCGACGAACTGCACACGGTCGTGGGAGCGGGGGCAGCGGAAGGGGCGATCGACGCATCCAACATGCTCAAGCCAGCCCTGGCCCGCGGCGAGCTGCAGGCGGTGGGGGCGACGACGCTGGACGAGTACCGCAAGCACATCGAGAAAGACGCGGCCCTGGAGCGCCGGTTCCAGCCTGTATACGTGGGCGAGCCCACCGTCGAGGAGACGGTCGCCATACTGAAGGGCCTGCGCGACAAGTACGAAGCCCATCACAAGGTGCGCATCGACGATTCGGCGCTGCACGCGGCTGCGGAGCTGTCATACCGGTACATCACGGACCGCTACCTGCCGGACAAGGCCATCGACCTCATCGACGAGGCCGCGTCCAAGGTGCGCATGGACATCTACAGCCAGCCGCCTGAGCTCAAGGCTATGGAGGAGCAGCTCAACAAGCTGCGCGCCGAGGAGGAGGCGGCCGGCCAGAACCGCGACTACGAGCGGGCGGCCAGGCTGCGCGCCGAGGAGCTGGCCCTGCAGAAGCAGTACGACGAGGCCAGGGGCCGGTGGCAGGCCGAGAGCAAGCTGGACGAAATCGTCGGCGAAGAGGATATCGCCGAGCTCGTGTCCAAGTGGACGGGCATCCCGGTCAGCCGGATGGTCGAGACCGAGACGCAAAAGCTGCTGGATATGGAGCAGCGGCTCCACCAGCGCGTGGTAGGCCAGGACGAGGCCATCGATGCCGTGTCCGATGCTATCCGGCGGGCGCGCGCGGGCCTGAAGGACCCGCGCCGGCCCATCGGCTCGTTCATCTTCCTGGGGCCTACGGGCGTGGGCAAGACCGAGCTGGCGAGGGCGCTGGCCCAGTTCCTGTTCGACAGCGAGGACGCGATGGTCCGCATCGATATGTCCGAGTACATGGAGAAGCACACCGTGTCTCGGATGATCGGCGCCCCGCCGGGCTATGTTGGCTACGAGGAAGGGGGCCAGTTGACCGAGGCCGTGCGACGCCGGCCCTACCGGGTGATCCTCTTCGACGAGATCGAGAAGGCCCACCCCGAGGTGTTCAACGTCCTGCTCCAGATCCTCGAGGATGGCCGGCTGACCGACGGGCAGGGCCACGTGGTGGACTTCAAGAACACGGTCGTGGTCATGACCTCGAATGTCGGCACATCGCAGATCAAGCGCAGCGCGCCGCTGGGCTTCCAGCGCGGCGATGGCCGGAAGGACCTGGGCGAGCGCGAGCAGTTGCACAAGACCATCAATGACGAATTGCGGCGGAGCTTCCGGCCGGAGTTCCTGAACCGGGTGGACGAGATCATCATCTTCGACCCGCTGAACCAGGAGCAGATCAAGGAGATCGTGGACCTGCTGGTCAACGATCTGCGCAAGCGGATTGCCGAGCAGCACGTCGACATCGAGCTGACGGAGGACGCACGCGACTGGCTGGCGAAGGAGGGGTTCGACCCCGAGTACGGGGCGCGGCCGCTACGCCGGGCCATCCAGCGATATGTGGAGAATCCGCTGTCGCGGGAGCTGTTGCGTGGCACGTTCTCGGAAGGGGACACGGTGATCATCGACCTGGACGGAAGCGCACTCACCTTCCACAAGAAGGCCAAGGAGATGGTGGCGTAGGCCGCCGCGCACCCAGGTGGAACAGGCAAGGGCGGGGATGCCCCCGCCTTTGCCTGTCTTTTGTTGACAGAGTGCGCCGATGGTTTAGACTTGAATCTAGGGAGGTGCCCACGATGCCGATGACCAACAAGCAGATCGCCGCAGTACTCAATGACATTGCCGACCTCCTGGACTTGAAGGGGGATGTCTTCCGCCAGCGCGCCTACCGGGAGGCAGCCCGGCGCATCGACATGCTGGGCCAGGAACTGAGCGAGCTCCACGCCGCCGGGAAGCTGGGGTCCATGCCCGGCATTGGCAAGTCTATGGAGGGCCATCTCGTCGAGCTGCTGGAGACCGGCCACAGCCAGCGCTACGAAGAGCTGAAAAAGGAGTTTCCCACCGGCCTACTCGAGCTGCTACAGATTCCCGGGCTGGGGCCCAAGCGGGCGCGCAAGCTATACGAAGAACTGGACATAACCAATCTGACCGAATTGGAGCGGGCCGCCAGGGAGCACCGCCTGCATTCCGTGCCGGGCTTCGGCGAGAAGACAGAAGCGAATATCCTGCGCGAGCTGGACCGCCGCGGGAAGCGCGGCCAGCGTCTCCTCCTGGGGGTGGCCCTGCCCGCCGCCGAGGAGGTGGCCGGCCTGCTGCGGGGCAATCCCGCCGTCGTGTACATCTCGCCTGCCGGTAGCATCCGGCGCCGCAAGGAGACCATCGGCGACATCGATATCCTGGTCGCCTCTGCCCAGCCCAAAGAAGTGATGGACGCCTTCATTCACCTGCCCATCGTCAAAGAGGTGATCGCCACCGGAATAACCAAGAGCAGCGTCTTGAACCAGGACGACCTTCAGATCGACCTGCGGGTCGTCGATCCGTCGACGTACGGCGCCGCTCTCCAGTACTTCACCGGCTCCAAGCAGCACAACATCCATTTGAGAGACATCGCCATCCGGCAGAAGCGCAAGGTCAGCGAATACGGCATCTTCGAGGAGCCGGGCGGGCGCCGCCTGGGAGGCGAGCTCGAGGAGGATATCTACCGCGAGCTGGGCATGGACATGATGCCCTCAGAGATGCGGGAGGATACGGGCGAGCTGGAGGCAGCGATGGAGCACCGGCTGCCCAGGCTGCTCGAGCTATCCGACATCCAGGGAGACCTCCATTGCCATACCGACTGGAGCGACGGCGTCGATCCACTGGAGACTATGGCGAAGGCGGCACGAGAGCTGGGCTACCGCTATCTGGCCATCACCGACCATTCGCGCGGCCTGGGCGTCGCCCACGGCCTTTCGGTGGAGCGGCTCCGGGAGCAGCGCCGCCTCATCGATGACTTCAACCGCCGCTCGTCCGACCTGCAGCTACTGGCGGGGACCGAGGTGAACATCCGGGCGGACGGCACGCTGGACTACGAGGAGGAGACGATGGCCGAGTTCGACATCGTCACCGCTTCGGTGCACGGCGCCTTCAGCCAGGACCGGGCCACGATGACCGAGCGCATGGTCCGGGCGGTGCGGAGCCACTATGTAGATATTATCGGCCATCCCACCGGCCGCATCATCGACACCCGTGACCCGTACGAGGTCGATCTGGAGGCCGTGATGCGGGAGTGCGCAGCCCATCAGGTAGCGATGGAGATCAACGCATCGCCGGAGAGGCTTGACCTCAACGACTCCCACGCCCGGCAGGCAAGAGACCTGGGGGTGATGATCAGCATCGATGCCGACGCGCACGTCGCCGGCCAGTTTAGCCTTATGCGGTACGGCGTTTACACGGCCCGCCGGGGCTGGCTGGAGAGGAAGAACGTCCTCAACGCGCTGCCGCTGGACGAGCTGAAGGCGTGGCTGGCTGAGAAGCGAAATCGCAGGCGATAGAGATACAGCCTTGCTCGGAGAGCGGTGTGGCCCCGGCGCGGATGCGGGTCGCCGGGTTACCGCTGTGTTACCTGCCGAGCCGTTCCTTCGTCTCGCGGATGATCTGGGCGAGGCCGGCCGTCGCCTGCCGCACATCCGGCGCGTTGACCACCGCCGTTATCACCGCGCAGCCGACAGCGCCAGCCTCGATACAGGCCGCGGCGTTGCCGTGATCGATGCCGCCGATGGCTACCACCGGTATCTTCACGGCGCGGCTCACCTCGCGCAGGACGTCGACGCCCTTTGCCGTCCGAATGTCAGCCTTCAGGCCCGCTTGAAAGATCATTCCCACGCCCACGTAATCGGCGCCGTCCGCCTCGGCGCGCAGGGCCGCCTCAACACTGCCAGCGGAGACGCCCAGAAGCTTGTTGGGCCCGATGAGCCGCCGGGCGATGGCAGCGGGCATATCCTGCTGGCCCACGTGGACGCCGTCGGCATCCATGGCCAGGGCGACATCCACGCGGTCGTTCACGATGAAGGTGGCGCCGCACTGGCGGCAGATTTTCTGCAGCGTGGTGGCCACGCGGATCATCTCGCCGGTGTCCGTGTGCTTCTCGCGAAACTGGATCACGTCGGCGCCTCCGGCCGTGGCTTCCCTCGCGATGTATACGTGGCCGCGTCCGGGCACCAGGTCGGCGTTGGTGATAACGTAGGTATCCAGCTTCATCTCGACACCTCTACAATACACTAAACTATGTCTAGACCGCCTTTAGCACTTTGCAGCTTCTATGCCCAGGGCCTCGCTGACCAGCTTCATCGCGCAGTACGCGCCGCACATCGAGCAGCCTTCGTCGGTGGCGACGTGTCGCTGCTCGTGGTAGCGCCGGGCCTTCACGGGGTCCAACGCCAGCTCCACCTGCGCCTGCCAGTCCAGGGCCTTGCGGGCCTTCGACATCGCCAGGTCGCGCTCGCGGGCACCTTTCACGCCCTTCACGATATCGGCGGCGTGCCCGGCCAGCCGCGTGGCGATGACCCCATCGCGGACGTCCTCCGCCGTCGGAAGCCCGAGATGCTCGGCCGGCGTCACATAGCACAGGTAGTCGGCGCCGCTCATCGCCGCCACAGCGCCCCCGATTGCGGCGGTGA
The DNA here is from genome assembly GCA_023475235.1 of Chloroflexota bacterium. GTDB lineage: Bacteria > Chloroflexota > UBA6077 > FW602-bin22 > JAMCWG01 > JAMCWG01. Next base: position 860 of record JAMCWG010000119.1, on the reverse strand, counting down.
TGTGGTCGTAGCCGGCGCCGATATCGGTCACCAGCGGCCCCAGGACGTAGAACGGCGCGCCGTGGCAGACCCGCTTCTGCAACTGGATGTTGGCTGCCACCTGGTCGAGTGGCACGTGGCCGGGGCCTTCCACCATCACCTGCACGCCCCCTGCCCAGGCCCGCTCCACCAGCTCGCCCAAGATGAGGAGCTCCTGCAGTTGGGTGCGGTCCGTAGCATCGGCCAGACAGCCCGGACGCATGCCGTCCCCCAGGCTGAGGGTCACATCGTAGGCGCGGGCGATGTCCAGCAGGCGGTCGTACTGCTCGTAGAGGGGGTTCTCCTGGCCGTTGTGCAGCATCCACCCGGTGAGGAAGGCGCCGCCGCGGGAGACGATGTCGGTGACCCGGCCCTCCCGGCGCAGGCGGGTGATGCTGTCGTTGGTAATGCCGCAGTGGACAGTGACGAAGTCCACGCCGTCGCGGGCGTGCCGCTCGATCACATCGAACAGATCGTCCGCCGTCATTTCGACGATGGCCCCGCGCCTGTCGATGGCTTCGATGGCCGCCTGGTATATGGGCACCGTGCCCACGGCAGCGGGGCAGGCACCGATCACGGCCCGGCGGGTGCCGTCGATATCGCCGCCGGTGCTGAGGTCCATCACCGTGTCGGTCCCGGCTTCCAGGGCCACCCGCAGCTTCTCCATCTCGGGCGCGGTGTCCGGATAGTCGGACGAGGTGCCGAAGTTGGCGTTGACCTTGGTGCTCAGGCCCTTGCCGATGGCGCACGGGACGAGAGACGCATGATTGACGTTGGCCGGGATGACGATGGTCCCGTCGGCCAGCCCCTGGCGGATGAGTTCGGGGTCTATACCTTCACGC
>JAMCWG010000162.1 GCA_023475235.1 Chloroflexota bacterium | reverse complement strand
CCAGGGGGTGAGGTAAACCCCCCCAAGCAGCCGGATCAGCGGACTTTGAAAAGGCCCTTGCCAGACGAGCAAAATGTCTAGTCGTGAATAGTCGGAGCGGGTATAATGACGCGGGAGGAGAGAGATGGTCAAGCTGGCACCGTCCATTCTGTCGGCCGACTTTGCACGTTTGGGCGAGCAGGTCATAGATGCAGAGCGAGCCGGCGCCGATTACATTCACATAGACGTGATGGATGGTCATTTCGTGCCCAATATCACGATGGGGCCGCTGGTGGTGGAAGCGGTGCGGCGCGTCACTGGCCTGCCGTTAGATGTGCACCTGATGGTGGAGGAGCCGGCTCACTACCTTGCGGACTTCGTTGCGGCTGGTGCCAGCATACTGACGGTGCATGTCGAAGCCTGCCCCAATCTGCATCGCGACATGGAAAGCATACACAGGCTGGGGATAAGAGCGGGTGTAGCCATCAACCCGGGAACGCCGGCCGCGCACATCAACGAGGTGTTGCACCTGGCAGACCTGGTCCTGGTGATGACCGTGGACCCGGGCTTCGGTGGTCAGCCGTTTCAGGGCCACGTCTTGCCGAAGCTGTCCCAGATACGCGAGGTCGTAGCACAACGTGGTCTGGCGCCCGAGCTATCGGTTGATGGGGGCGTAAATGTCGAGACCGCTCCCCGGGCCGTCGCGGCGGGCGCCACGATGCTGGTAGCGGGCTCAGCGGTGTACAACCATCCCAAGGGAGTGGCGACAGCAATGGCAGAGCTGCGCCAGGGATTGAAAGCAGAGGCCTAGCGACTGGCGGCCGCCCCTTCCTTGCTGGCCCCTTCTTTTCGTAGAGAGCGCATACAACGGGTGCAGGCTCTAATCCGGAGGGCGGTGTCGCCGACGACTAGCCTGGTCCACTGGATGTTGGGTGACCAGACACGCTTGGTGTGCCGCTTGGAATGGCTAACATTGTAACCTGTGGCGGCGGTCTTGCCGCAGATTTGACAGCGCAATAGATTATCACCTCCTGATAATACCTGGTCATCATACCATTGATGGCGGCATATGGCAATAGACCGGCGGCAGGTGGGAGCAGCGCAGGAGTATCGCTGGGCCGGCGATTGATGTTATCCTGTTAGTATCGTCGTGGCCGAGGTGCAGTACCTGGTGAAGACCTTACCCCGAGTTCGAATAGACCGCTGTGATGGACAAGGCCTCCGAGAGGCCTTGATTGCCGCTGCCGCCTGGCTGGAGCTTCGGGTGGAGGACCTGAACCGGCTTAATGTGTTTCCCATACCGGATGGCGATACCGGCACCAACCTTCACCTCACTATGCAAGCGGTGCTGAAGGAAACCGAATGGGTCCGCGCCGATTCGGCAGGAGCGGTGGCCCGGGCGGCGGCGCGCGGCGCCTTGATGGGGGCGCGCGGCAATTCCGGTGTCATTCTCTCCCAACTGCTGCGGGGGCTGGCCGAAGCCCTGGGCAATTCCGAAGACTTCGCCGCGACCGATCTGGCACGCGCATTCAACCGCGGCGTGGGCCTGGCCTATGCGTGCGTGGTCAAGCCGACGGAAGGCACTATCCTGACGGTCGGCAAGGATGTGGCCAGGGCAGCGGACGATGCCGCCCGGAGCGGCGTCGATCTGGCCGGGATGCTCGAGCGCGTGGTCGCTGCTGCCCACCAGTCCGTCCAGCGGACGCCGAGCCTTCTGCCCCTTTTGCGTGAGGCAGGGGTGGTCGATGCCGGCGGGCTGGGCCTGCTGCTGATTCTGGAGGGGGCCTACCGCTATGCGGCAGAAGGGACGGCGCACATCGACGTCGGTGCCTTCAGACCGGCCGCGGCACCGGCACTGAGGGAGGAGACCGGCTACCATTATTGCACCGAGCTGATCGTGCGGGGCAGCCGAGTTCCGATCGGTGAGATACGGCGGCGACTGGCGACGATGGGTGATTCGCTGCTGGTGGTGAGCGATGGCGACCTAGCGCGGATACACATCCACACGCCGCGCCCGGGGGCGGTCCTGGCATACGTGGGCGATCTGGGCACGCTGCACCAGATAAAGATAGACAATATGCAGGACCAGCACGATCACCTGCACTTCAAAGGAAGCGCGCCTGACGCTGCATCGTGCCTGTCTGCGCCTATCGAGTCGCCCGGCGAAAAAGCGCTCGACGGTGTGGGCGTGGTGGCCATAGCTAACGGTGAAGGGTTCACCGACATTTTCCGCAGCCTGGATGCCATAGTGGTGCAGGGCGGGAGCACGATGAACCCGACGGCCGGTGAGCTGCTGCAAGCAGTCGATGGCAACAGCCATTCTAGCATTATTCTGTTGCCCAATCACCCGAATACCGTTTTGAACGCCAGGCAAGTAAGCGCTATGGCCAGCAAGCCCGTGGCCATAGTGGATACCCGCTCAATGCCTCAAGGCTTGGCGGCTATGCTGGCCTACGACGGCCGGTCGGACCTGCAAAAGAATGTGGCGGCGATGGAGCGGGCATCCGCCTCGGTACAGACCGGCGAAGTGACAGTGGCCGTGCGTTCCACGCGCCTCAACGGCTTTGAGATTCATGAAGGGCAGGCCATCGGGATGGTGGCAGGGGAGCTCGTGGCCGTGGGCGATGACGAGGACAGCGTAGTGCTGGCGACGCTGGACAAAATGTGCCTCGAAAGGGCCGAGCTGATCAGTCTGTATTACGGCAGCGCCATCCTGAGAGAAAGCGCAGAGAGGCTGGCCGCCGAGATGCGCGAGCGGTATCCCGGCCAGGAAGTGCAGCTCATAGCTGGCGGACAGCTACTGTACGACTATACTATCTCCTTGGAGTGAGTTATGACACCGCGTGAGGACGCAGTTGCCGTTGTGACGGACAGCACGTGCGACCTGCCTCCATCCATTGTCAAGTCACTGGGAATCACGGTAGTGCCCCTCAAGGTTCATTTTGGAGCCAAGACCTACCTTGACGATGTCGACCTGACCGCCGATCAGTTCTATGAGCTTCAAAAGACTAGCAGCGTCATTCCTGCAACCTCGCAGCCTTCGGTGGGCGATTTCATCAAAGCCTACACCAAGCTCAGCATTACCACCAAATCGATAATCTCCATACATCTCTCCTCCAAGCTGAGCGGGACCTACAATGCCGCGATGATGGCCCGGGAAGCTGTCTTCACCCGCTGCCAGGTGGAGGTCATCGACTCCCAGTCAGCCAGCCTGGGCCTGGGCTTTCTGGCTATGACGGCGGCCGAGGCAGCAAACAACGGGGCCAACCTCCGAGATATCGCCAATCTCGTGCGCCGGGTCATCCCCCAGATCCACATTATGCTCTTCGTAGACACATTGGACTACCTTCAGCGGGGAGGGCGCATCGGCCGGGCGCAGGCTTTCGTCGGAAGTGTGCTCAACGTGAAGCCGCTGCTCAAGCTGGAAGACGGCGAGATCCAACCGGTAGAGCGGGTACGCACGCGGGCGAAGGCTCTGGAGCGCCTGTACGAGTTCATCGAGCTATTCCCCCATATCGAGCGCATGGCCCTCGTCTACAGCACCGTGTCTGACGACATCGATGTGTTGATGCGACGCATCGAGCCCTTCGTGCCAGCGGAAAAAGTGATGGTTGGCCAACTGGGCCCCGTCCTCGGCGCGCACCTCGGGCCGGGCGCCATCGGGGTCATCGTAGACCAGGGAACGCACAACGCCTTCTAGAGCATTGGGCTGGCTGGCCCGGCTATTGCACGGCCGCCGACCCGGCGCTGTGACTGCCTCCAGTGGTCCACCGCAGCAAGAATAAGCAGCGTCACTCCTGAGCTCTCATTGTCGCCTGTTCCCAAGCTTGACATAGGAACGCCTATCGTTGACAATCGATTTCTGAGCGCTTCTTATGGGGAGGCAAGCGGTCCTTGGCGCGGTTGTTGAGTTATCGTGGCGCCTGCACGGCGGCGAGTATCTGGGAAGGCCTGGAGTAGGCAGTGTGGCTTACTAGCGTCTCTATAAGGAGGCCGCTCTTCATCGTGGTGGTCTTCTTCGCGCTGGTGCTCATCGGCGGGATAGCTTACTCGCGCCTGGGCGCTGATCAGTATCCCGACATCAACATGCCGTACGTGGTCGTGCTAATCCATTATCCGGGCGCCGGGCCCGAAGAAGTCGAGAGCCGGGTCACGAAGATCATCGAGGACGCGGTGGCCGGCGCCAGCCAGTTGAAGCAAATGCAGTCGTCCTCCACGGCGGGGATGAGCATGGTGTTCCTGGAGTTCAGCCTGGGGGCCGACGCGGACACGGTGACTATCGACGTGGAGCGCAGGGTCAGCAGCGTCCGGTCCTCGCTTCCGGATGACACAAAGGCCCCCAGCGTCATCAAAGCAGAGTTCACCGCTATGCCGATAATGAACATCGCCCTCTCGGGCGGGCAGTCGATGGATGAGCTGTACCGGCTGGCCGACGAGAAGGTACGGCCTCGTCTGGAGACGGTCCGCGGCGTGGCCTCGGTGAGGGTGGTGGGCGGCCGGCAGCGGGAGATACTGGTGGAAGTAGACCAGGACCGGCTCCGGGCGCGCGGGCTTTCTATGCAACAGGTGGTGTCGGCCATCGCTCAGGCCAATACGAGCGTTCCGGGCGGCAGCGTCAAGGAGGGCGGGCTGGAGTACCCGGTACGCTACTTCGCCCTCTACCAGGACCCCAGCCAGTTGAGCAATCTGGTGATACTGTCGACACCGTCGGGGACGGTCTACTTGCGGGACGTGGCCGACGTGGTGGACGGCTTCAAAGACCAGACCATCATCAACCGGCACAACGGCGATGACAGCGTCGGCCTGCTGGTCACCAAGCAGTCCAGCGCCAACACGATGGAGGTGGCGAAGCAGCTTCGCCAGGCGATAAAGGAAGCTGGCGCGACGCTGCCGGCGGGGACGCAGCTCATCATCGCCACCGATACCTCCCAGTTCGTGCGGCGCTCCCTTGACGACATACAGACCAGTCTGTTCCAGGCTATCCTGCTGACGGGCCTGGTGCTTCTCCTGTTCCTGCACACCTTCCGCAGCACTGTCATCGTGCTCTTCGCCATTCCCACCTCGCTGGTGGCAACCTTCGCCGTGATGTGGGTGCTGGGCTTCACCCTCAACATGATGTCGATGATGGCCCTGGCCCTCACGGTGGGCATTCTGGTGGACGATTCCATTGTGGTGCTGGAGAACATCTTCCGGCATCTACAGTTGGGCCAGACGCCCTGGACGGCGGCGTTGGAGGGCCGCAGCGAGATCGGCCTGGCCGCCATCGCCATCACCCTCGTCGACGTCGTGGTCTATGTGCCGATTGCGTTTATGTCGGGGATCGTGGGGCAGTTCTTCCGCCAGTTCGGCCTGACGATCACCGCCGCCACCCTGTTCTCTCTCTTCGTCTCGTTCACCCTCACCCCAATGCTGGCATCGCGCTGGCTGCGGGCGGAGGAGCCGGGCCGCCGGCGATCGCTGCTGGAGCGATTTGGCGCCCGCTGGGAGGCCGGCTACGAGAGGGTGGCCGCGGGGTACGGGGGGGTATTGGGCTGGGCGCTGCGGCACCGGCTGGTCGTCGTATTCGTGAGCCTGATGTTCTTCGGGGCGGCCCTGTCTGCATTTCCGTTGCGACTGTTGGGGGCCGAGTTCATGCCGGCCGAAGACCAGGCGGAGTTCACGGCGAACATCGAGATGCCGCCGGCCACGTCGCTGGAGGCTACCGACCAGGCGGTGGCGAAGGTGGAGGCCAGGCTGAAGAAAGTGCCCGAGATAACCGGCTTCTTCACCTCAGTGGGGCTGTCCACCGGAGGAATGCTCTCCGGCAGCGACAGCCGCCACGCCATAATCTCCATCAAGCTGGTGCCGAAGAGCAAGCGCGCCCGCTCGCTGACACAGATCACGAAGGAGGTCGAGGGGCTGGGCGAAGGAATACCGGGGATGGAGATCGGCACTCAACTGCCCAGCATGGCGGGGCCGGCCGGCAAGCCGCTCCAGTTGCAGCTTACGGGCGACGACGGCGCTACCCTGACCAAGCTGGCCGCCGGAGTGGAAGCCGTCCTCAAGCGGACCCCCGGTGTGGCCAACGTCGCCAACAGCGCGGGCACGCCGGCGCCGGAGGTGCGCGTGGACGCCGACCAGGCCCGCCTGGCCGACCTGGGCCTGACCCCGGCGCAGGTCGGGATGGCCGTTCGCACCAGTGTGGAGGGGGTCATCGCCAGCCAGTTCCGGCCGGAGGGACACTCCAGTGTGGACATCCGCGTGATAGCCAGCGACGTCGACCGCAGCCGCGTGGCCGACCTGCCTTCGCTGCCCCTGGCCACAGCCAAGGGGGGAACGGTGAGCCTGGGGCAGGCGTCCACGGTGCGCACGGTCGACGCGCCTAACCAGATCGACCGGCTGAACCGCCAGCGGCTGGTAACCATCAGCGCGAACGTGGTCGGCCGCCCGCTCGGCGATGTCGTCCGCGACTTCGATGCCGCGATGCTGAAGAACCCGCCGCCGTCGGGCTACAACCTGCGGCAGGCCGGCCAGACCGAGCTGATGAACGATACATTTGAGTCGATGGCGATGGCCGTGGCCCTGTCCGTCATCCTGATGTACCTGCTGATGGTGGCCCTCTACGAATCGCTCGTCTATCCGCTGGTGATAATGTTCTCCCTGCCGGTGGCGCTGTTCGGCGCCTTCGGGGGGTTGATGGCCACCCATCAAACGCTGAACATCGCCTCGCTGATCGGCCTGGTGATGCTGCTGGGCCTGGTGGGAAAGAACGCCATTCTGCTGGTCGACTACACGAATACGCTACGGCGGCGCGGGCATGATCGCTGGTCAGCCATAACCACGGCAGGGCCCATCCGGCTGCGGCCCATCCTGATGACCACCTCGGCGATGGTCCTGGCGATGACCCCCCTAGCGCTGCGATTCGGCGAGGGTGCGGAGACCCGCTCGCCGATGGCGGTGGTGGTCATCGGCGGGCTGATCAGCAGCACCATGCTGACCCTGGTCCTGGTGCCGGTGGTCTACACCATCTTCGACGACTTCCAGCAATGGCTGGGCTTTGGGAAGGAGTGGGTGCGGGAGGAAGAAGCGGCCAGGTACGGGTAGTGGGATGAGCGCCGCCTGCTACCCAGGCATCATAACGAACGCCTCCACAGTCCCCTGCTCCTCAAGCCTACGCCAGGTCCGCTACTGTTGCTCTGTGGCCCTCGGGTTCTGAGCCGTGTGCTGGCGTTCCGAAGTGCTATGAAGAAGCCCAAGAACTGTCTGGGCATAAAAGCCGCCGGCTCTCCGAGTCATTGCAGTGGAGAGCCGGCGGTCGTTCGTGTGTATGGGCTAGGCGCTCCGCGATACCCTCATCGCCTCGTCGAGGGGGACGTAGGTCTTGCCCAGCGCCTCGGCCACCTTGGGATGGGTAACCACGCCAGCATAGGTGTTGACGCCAGGAGCAAAGCGGGCATCGCCGCCGACGGCCCGGGCAAACCCGAGGTTCGCCAGGCGCAGCACGTACGGCAGGATGGCTATCGATAGGGCCTGCGTGGCCGTGTGAGAGACCGCGCCGGGCATATTGGTCACACAATAGTGGGTCACGCCCTCGGCGACGAAGGTGGGCTGCGAATGGCTGGTCGGCCGGCAGGTCTCCACCGCGCCGCCCTGGTCGATGTCCACGGCCACGATAACGCTGCCAGGGGCCATAGTGGACACCATCTGGCGGGTCACCAGCCGGGGCGTCCGCCCGCCGGGGACCAGCACCGCGTCGATAAGGACGTCGGCGTTGCGGACGGTCGCGGCAATGTTGGCCGTGTTAGAGGCCAGCACGGTGAGGTTCCCGTGCAGCACCTCCTTGAGATAGCGCAGGCGCTCCATCTTGATGTCCAGCACGGTGACGTGGGCGCCCATCCCCAGGGCCACCTGCGCCGCGGCGGTCCCCACCGAGCCAGCGCCGAGCACCGCCACCTCGCTGGGGCTCACGCCGATGGCTCCCCCCAGCAGCTTGCCGGGGCCGCCGCTGGTGCGCTCCAGCAGGCGGGCCGCCACCTGCACGGACAGCCGCCCGGCGATCTCGCTCATCGGTGCCAGCAAAGGCAGCGAGCCGTCATTTATCTGCACGGTCTCGAAGGCGATGGCGGTCACCTGCCGGGTGAGCAGCGTGTCGGCGAGCACCGGCTCGGCGGCCAAGTGCAGGTAGCAGAAGAGCAACTGGCCAGCCCGCAAGAGAGAGTATTCCGGGGGCAACGGCTCCTTGACTTTGACCACCATATCGGCGCGCCCGTAGACCTCCGCCGGGCCTTCCACGAGGGCGACGCCGGCATCGGCGTACTGCTCGTCCCCGAAGCTGCTGCCCGCCCCGGCGGAGCGCTCCACCAGTACCTTGTGGCCGGCCTGGGTCAGCGTCCAGCAAGCGTCGGGGGTCAAGGCGATGCGGTTCTCCTGGTCCTTTGTCTCCTTTGGTACCCCTATGATCATCTTCGATCCTCCTTGCAGTCAGTGCTGGAGACAAGACGCAATCCCGTATTTCGCGGTCTCCGCTCGAGGTTTAACGAAGCGTTCATAGTCAGTTTAACACAGAATTGCTGGGATGGGGACGGCCCCCGCTCCTCCGGCTGATGACAGAAGCAGGGGCCGAGGTTGTTTCACGTGCGTGGCTGAAGGCGGCAGCCTACCGGCCACGCCTCCGGCGCAGGCCGGGGCCGCGGAGGAAAGCTATCAGCAGCCCGTTGCGCAGGCGTTCCCAGGTGTGCCCCAGTGAAGCTTGCTGGGCGTTCGTGGGCAGCTTGCGCCCGAAGCGCACGCGCACGTACGTGTCGGAAATCTCGGCGGCCTCGTGCTGCACCTGCGGAACGAGCCGGCCGACCGCGCCGGCGTACTCCGACGGCGTCTGGTGCGGGGCCTGGCGCACCCCCAGCCAGCCTGCCAGACGGCACATCCTGGCGTACATAGCCTCGCCCACGGAGAAGCCGCGCAAGCCCCGGTGCCAGACGATGGTCAGCAACAGGACGCCGAGCAGGACGATGCCGGCCAGGGCGGAGCCGCCGAACTGGATGGCTTGGGGGACGCTCGGCCAGATGCCCGTCTGGTCCGAGTACGTAGAATTGAGCGGAGGCTCATTCAGGAGGTAGTCGTCGGTCCACGGCTCGTCGTCCCAGTAATCGCTTTCGCTGCTCAAGCCCTCGCTGCTGTCCTGGCGAACGGGAAGAGGGCGGATGGGGGTCGGCTCGAACTCGATCCACCCGTAGCCGGGGAAGTATGCCTCGACCCAGGCGTGCGAATCGGAGTCACGTACTACCCAGACCCCGTTCTCCTCGTCCGGCGTGCCGGGAGCGTAGCCGGCCGCGACGCGGGCCGGTATCCCTACGGTGCGCAGCATCACGGTCATCGCTGAGGCGAAGTAATCGCAAAAACCGGCCTTGCTTTCGAAGAGGAAGTGGGCGACCGCATCCTGACCGCCGGTAGCCGGGCTGACATTTTCGCTGTAGGTGTAGTTGGCGCGGAGATACGTCTCCAGCGCCTTAGCTCTGTCGTAGGGGTTAGTGGCTTCGCCGGTCACCTGCCGGGAAAGCTCGGCCACTTCCTTGGGCAGGCGCGGCAACTGGAGGTAATGCTCCCTGACCCAGGCGGGGTAGTCGGCGCTGGCCTGCCGCAGGGATGTCTCGTCGGCTGTGGATACCATAGATACGGCTGAATAGGAGCCCCGGCGCGTCACCGCCTCGCTGCGTACCATCCCGACTTCCACCGGCTCCTCTGCGCCGGTGGGCAGCTCTCCCTCGCCGCTCCAGGACTGGAGACTGGGCGGTGCCCGGCCCAGCTCTGCCTTGACGGGGATGCTGAACCGCCGCGGCTCGGCTGCCGCCACCACGGCTTCGCCGCGCGGCTCCAATATCACCACGGTATAGGTGATCGGCATTCGCATCCGCCCCTCGTAACCGATGCCCAGGCGAGGGTCGCCCTTTGGCATCTCATAGCTGGTGAGCTCGCCCATCATCCAGCCCGTGCCGGTGTACCGCTCGTAGACCACGCCTCGCCAATACAAGCGGCGCGGCGACTCGATGTACATTATCTCTGAGGGGGCGAGATTGGTGCTGCCCCGGAGCGCCATGACGCGGGAGATGCCGCTGATCCCCACGGAGCGGGCAATTCCCCCTTCGTAGCGCGCGGCCAGGCCTCCGAAGAGCCGGCCGAACTGGTCTTCGACTTCTCGCCAGGGCTGGCTGATGGTGGTCAGCTTGTCTGTCATCTGCTCGGCGGCGTAGGCCCGCGGGGCAAACCAAACCATGCCGATGATGACTGCCGATATGAGCAACCCGGTGCTGAGGAAGTCCCAGCCGAATTCGGTCTCGTAGTCTACCCCGGTGCGCTCCCAGGTCTGCTCTTTGTTGTATATGTTGAGCCGGACTACCAGCAGGAATGCGCCGATCAGATACGGGATTATGTACCACGAGAGATCACGAGCATAAGACAGGTTGATGATGAGACCGGCGCCGGTCGATACGATCGGCATCCAGATGCCGTGGTTGCGGTAAACGGACCAGATGCTGTAGTACACGATGAGCCAGCCCATCGCAGCCAGGAACAGGAGAAACAGCAGGTTGTCGGTACCGGTGCCGCCGGATATGGTGATCTCAAACCATGCGTCGAAGCGTTGCCAGAGCTGGACGAGCCGGTCGCGCGTGTCGTACCCGCTGGAGATGGTGTGGGACACGAAGAAGAGCACCATGACTCCCCCGATGACCAGCGATCCGATATGCGCGAGGGTAGCCGGCACGCGGGTCTTGGCTACGATGATGCCGTAAAGGAACGCGAAAGTGGCAACCCAGCCCAGCACGCCCAGATGCTCCACCCAGGCGGCCTTCACCACCGAGTCCAGCACAGTCCAGAGCATCAGGCCCAGGCCCACCAGCGTGAGCAGCCCTTCTGCCGGACGAAACCCCGTCCGCATTCTAATAGCCTCTCCGGTGATTGGCCAGCCCTGCCAGATCGTAGCCGTGGCCGGCCAGGGAATGCTCCAGTGGCTCGCCCTGCTTCACCAGGTAGGTGGGCACTTGCGACGCCGCCAGCGAGCTCACCAGGAGGAGCGAGGTGTCCTGTCCGCCGAAGGTGCTCGGCTCCAGCAAGAAGGTCACGCCCCGGACGCCGCGTTGCAGCAGCAAGCGCAGGCTGTTCAGCCACCATTCCTCGCTGGAGGGTGTGACTACCAGGACGGTGTCGCTGCGACTGAAATGAACGCCCTCGCGGGCCAGGACTGTCTCCAGCGATTCGCGGCCATTGGCCCTGATTACGGCCAGCTCCTCGAGTATCTTTATGAGCTGCCGGGTGCCCCGGTCGGAGTGGATGAAGCATCGCTCGTTGGCGTGGGCGATCATCCCCACGGCCCGGTTCTGGGCCAGGAAGTGGTTAGCCAGCGAAGCGGCCACCATCACGGCCCATTCCTCCGTGGATTCCTGCCCTTCACCCAACTGCACGCGCTCCTCCAGGTCGAGCACGATCCAGACATCGGAGGTTGGGTCCCGCTCGAACTCCTTCGACAA
>JAMCWG010000155.1 GCA_023475235.1 Chloroflexota bacterium | reverse complement strand
CTGCATCCAGTAGGTTCACCTCTCCACTTCTGGAGCCACTTCTGTAGTAGTTTCTGTAGCCGCAGGCTTCAGCCTGCGGAGGTGGGCCCTCACCCCGACCTCGCCAGAGGCGAGTCGCTCTCCGAAGGCGAGTCGCCTCTGGCGACCTTCGGAGACTTCTCTCAGTGGGAGAAGGGAACTCGAAGTCCCCTCTCCCAGAGGGAGAAGGGCCTGTGCTGTCTCCCCCGCTACTTCCACGGACATCGCTTCTCCCGAATGTGCTGCTCGAAGTCGCCTTGAAAGTGCCTCAGCGCGCCGGCTAGGGGCTCCATCGCGCCGGGCGCCAGGGCGCAATAAGTATTGCCCGGCGCCAGATGCTTGATGTGCATGTCCAGCAGCTCCAGGTCGCCCGGCTGGCCGCGGCCGTCCTCCAGACCTTGCAGGATGTCGACAACCCAAGGGAGGCCCTCTCGACACGGCGTGCACCAGCCACAGGACTCGCGGGAGAAGAAGACCTCCAGACTGAGCACCATGCCCACGGGACAGGTGTGGTCGTCGAGAACGATCATCGTGCCGGTGCCCAGCCGGCTGCCGGCTTTCTGCATCTCGTCGAAGTCCATCTTGACGTCAAAGTCCTCCGGAGTGACGAACTCGGTCGACGCGCCGCCGGGGATGACCCCGCGTAGCTTCAGGCCATCCCGCATGCCACCGGCGTAGTCCTCCAGTATCTCGCGCATCGTGGTGCCCATGGGCAGCTCCCACGCGCCCGGCCGCTTCACCTTGCCGCTTACGCCGTAAATCTTGGTGCCGCCGTCTTCGGTATGGCTCAGCTTCTTGAACCAGTCCGGGCCGTTATTGACGATATGGGGCACGCAGGAGAAGGTCTCCACGTTGTTCACCACCGTCGGCTTGCCCCAGAGGCCGCTCGTCTGCGGATAGGGCGGCTTGTTGCGCGGTATGGCCCGCTTGCCTTCAATCGAGTTCAGCAGGCCGGTCTCTTCGCCGCACATGTAGCGGCCGGCGCTGATGTGCAGGCGCAGCTCCAGGTTGTAGCTCGATCCCAAGATGCTCTTCCCCAGGTAGCGTCCCTTGTAAGCTTCGGCGATGGCCCTGGCCAGTCGCTCTGCCGATCTCTTGTACTCCGAGCGCAGAAAGATGTAGGCGACGTCCGCCTCGATGGCGTAGGCCCCGAGAATAGCGCCCTCGATCAACTGGTGGGGGTCGCCTTCCATCAGTATGCGGTCCTTGAAGGTGCCGGGCTCCATCTCGTCGGCGTTGACTACGACGTACTTCGGATGGGGCGCCTGGTCTCCCATCGGCACGAAGCTCCACTTCTTTCCGGTCGGGAAGCCGGCGCCGCCCCGGCCGCGTAGATTAGAGTCCGTCACCGCCTTCTGCACGTCCCTCGGCTGCATGCTTTTGAGGGCCTTGCGCAGGGCCTGATAGCCGCCGGCCTTCTCGTATTCCTGGAGGCTGAGCGGCTCGCCGTCGGCCCGGATGTTCCTGGTAAGCGGCTGTTCCACCGGCGGCCCGTTCCTACTCATATTTCGCTAGGGCGGCGTCGATGCTGTCCGGGCCCAGGTCTCCGTAGACGTCGTCGTCGATCATCATGGCCGGGGCGAGCTCGCAGTGCCCCAGGCAGGCCACCGGCAGCAGCGTGAACCGACCGTCGGCGCTGGTCCCTCCGAGGTCGACGCCCAGTCGCCGGCGCAGGTGGTCCCGTGCCTGCTCGTAGCCTACCACATAACAGCTAACGCTGTCACAGAGGAGGATCACGTGCCGGCCTACCGGACGACGGTAGATGAGACTGTAGAAGGTAGCCACGTCGTCCACCTCCGCCGTGGTCATCCCCAGCAACTCGGCCACGTCCCGAACGCCCTCATCCGAGACCCACCCCCGATGCCGCTGGACGATCTTCAGCGCCTCGACGGACGCGGCCTGCTTCTGCTCGTATCGGCGTGTCTCCGCCTCGATCTCCCGTCTTTCCTCTTTGGTCAGCATGCTTCTGTCCCAGTGTGTGCCCTGAAAAGAGAAGCGTCCTGCCGAGGGAGATCGGTGATTGCGGGCCTCAGGTGGTCCCGCTTCCTCGCCCCTCTGGGCACTGCGATTACAGGTCTTTGTCGCGTCATCTGTCCACATCGCCGAGCACGTAGTCGATGCTGCCCAGGATGGCCATTAGATCGGGAATCTCCAGGCCGCGGCAGAGCATCGGTATGGTCTGAAGATGGGGGAAAGAGGGGGTGCGAATGCGCGTTCGGTACGACACGGTGTTGCCGTCGCTGACGAGATAGTAGCCGTTGTTGCCCTTTGCGCTTTCGATGCCGTGGAACGCCTCCCCCGGCGGAATGACCGGCCCCCAGCTCACGCCGAGAAAATGGTTAATGAGGGTCTCGATGTCGTACATAGTGCCGTTCTTCATCGCTCCTTCCTTGAGCGGCGGCGTGGCCAGGGGGTGTCTGGACTTGTAGTCGCCGGGCGGCATGTTCTTCAGGCACTGCTCGACGATGCGCAGGCTCTGCCGCATCTCCTCCACCCGTACGACGGCCCGCGAGTAGCAGTCACCTCCATCGGCCGTCGGAATGTCGAACGCGAACTGATCGTAGCCGGAATAGGGCCGCCGCTTGCGGAAGTCCCAGCCGAAGCCGCAGGCCCGCAGGTTGGGGCCGGTCACCCCCCAGTCGATGGCCTGGTCGAGGGTATACGCACCGATGCCCTGGGTGCGGGCCTTGAAGATGCGGTTACGCATCACGAGCTTGTCGTATTCGGCCAGGCGACCGGGCATATACCGCAGGAAGTCCTGTATCATACCATCCCAGCCCTTGGGCAGGTCCTGGGCCACCCCGCCGATGCGGAACCAGCTCGGGTGCATCCGGCCGCCGGTCACGGCCTCCACGATACCGAAGATGCGCTCGCGGTCGGTGAACATATAGAACACCGGCGAAAGCTGGCCAAGGTCCTGGGCGAAGGTGCCATACCACACGAGGTGGCTGACGATGCGGAAGAGCTCGCACATCATCACCCGGATGACCTGCGCCCGGTCGGGCACGTCGATCCCGGCCAGCTTCTCCACAGCCAGCACGTAGGCCAGGTTGTTCAGCACGCCGGCCAGGTAGTCGATTCGGTCAGTGTAGGGGATGTAGGTGTGCCACGATTGGCGCTCTCCCATCTTCTCCGCGCCCCGATGATGGAAGCCGATGTCGAGGAAGGCGTCCACAATCTCCTCCTCGTCGAGCTGCAGCACCACGCGCAGGACGCCGTGGGTGCCGGGATGCTGCGGGCCGAGGTTGAGGAACATGAACTCCTCGCCCTCGGCGCGCCGCCTCAGCCCCCACTCCTCCGGGCGAAAGCGGAGCGCTTCCTGTTCCGCCTCTTCACGCCGCTCGGGCAGGCGGAACGGCTCCATATCGGTGGCCCGCGCCGGGTGGTCCTTGCGAAGGGGATGTCCCTTCCAGGTCGGCGGCATCAGAATGCGCCGGAGGTGGGGGTGGCCCTCGACGTCTATGCCGAACATGTCCCACATCTCGCGCTCGTACCAGTTGGCGGACGGCCAGATATCCACCACGCTCGGTATCGAGGGAGCGTCGCCCTTGAGCGGGACCTTTATCCGCACGTCGTCGTTGCGCTCGTAGGAAAGGAGATGGTAGACGACGGTGAAGTCACCGTCAGGCTGTCCCTGCCGGTGCGTCCGCACCCGCTCGTCGATGGCGGTCAGGTCGTACAGCACGCGGTATGGCTTCTCCAGGCCGACCTTGAGGTGGCGCAGCACGTCGCGCGCGTCGTCTCTGGCGACCCAAACCGTGGCGACGTCGTCGCGGGTTGCCTGGGGCGTGATCTTCGCGTCGCCGAACTTGTCCTGTAGCTCCTGGATGACGCTTGAACTAGCGGATATCAAACGTTGGCCTCGTCTCAGTTGTATCGCTCACTTTCGGCAGGACGTCCTCGCCCGCGTGATCCCTCGATGAAGTTCATTCTCTGGCCGCTGGCTTTTTCCTCAGACCTCGTCGGGAGGGCGCAGCTCCATCGCCCGCTGGCGCTCCGGGAGCTTCATATCCCGTCGAGATGGCATCGATGGCCGCGCGATACCTTGAGGGCCCACGACCCAGGTCAGCGGGCGCCGCTCCGTGCCGATGGCCTGCTGCAGCAGCAACAGGCCCTCCATAAAGGCGACCGGGCTGGGCGGGCAGCCCTGCACATAGACGTCCACCGGCAGGAACTTGTCCACCCCCTGTACCACGCTGTAGATGTCGTACATACCGCCGGAGTTGGCGCATGAGCCCATCGAGACCACCCAGCGCGGCGCCATCATCTGCTCGTAGAGCCGCTGGATCACTGGCGCCATCTTTATGAAGACCGTGCCGGCGATGACGATCATATCTGCCTCGCGGGGCGTGCCGCGGATCACCTCCGCGCCGAAACGGGAGATATCGTACTTACTGGTGATGCTGGTGGCCATCTCGACATAGCAGCAGGAAAGGCCGAAGTTGAACGGCCAGATAGAGTTCTTGCGTCCCCAGGCCAGCAGGTCCTGCAGGCGGGCGAAGAGGACGTTATGACTGACAGCCTCCACCAGAGATCGTTCCGTTCTGAGGGTGATCGGCGTGGCTGTCGGCTGGCTGGGCGAAGAATGCATATATCCGGGACCTCCCTCGTTTACGGGCGCTCGCCAGAGCCGCCGTCTCGCCTCGGCGAGTCGCCTTTGGCGACAGCAACGACCGTGCCGAAAGGCGAGCCTGGCGGCGGCCGGCGGCGGCGGAGGGTGCCCCAGTCGAGTGCTCCCAGCCGCCAGAGATAGGCCAGGGTAGCCACCAGGATTCCTATGAACACCAGGACCTCGACGTACCCCGTCCAGCTTAGCTCGCGCACCGCCACGGCCCAGGCGATGATGAACACTGATTCCAGATCGAAGATGACGAAGAACATCGCCACGAGATAGAACTTGATGTTGATGGGTGACCGGCCTGTGCCCGTGGAGACGATGCCGGACTCGTAGGGTCTGCCCCGCGCTTCTCCCCTGTGGTGCTCGCCGAGGACGTAGGATAGCCCGATCATTCCCACCACGATGACGATGATGGCGGCGAAATACACGACCAGTGGCCAAAGAGGGCCTGTATACGCGGCTGGCATATTTGGGCATTATCTCCTGCAGTGCCGGGGGGTCGACGCCACGCCCGCGCCGGGCATAATCACTTAAGTTTATTATAGCACCGTGAACCCGCCTCACCTGTGGGCGCGGCCAGTTAGGGTCTGCTCTTTTAAATAGCGAAGCATTTTCGTCCGCGGTGGTGTCCCGAAGGGACATGGGAACTTTTCATTGTCGCGGCGCCCTGTCGCGATTGGCGGCTCGTGCACCCTCACCCGCCCTCGCTTCGCTCGGGCGACCTCTCCCAGAGGTCGCCGTAGGCGACTCGCCGTGGCGAGGAGAGATGAGGGAAAATACGGGCCCAAGGCCCCCCTCTGTCTGGGAGAGGGGCGGGGGTGAGGGCATGTCTGTCCCCAAAGGCACTCCTAGACCGACAGTGAAAGGGCCCTAGCCCCCCTTGCCGGAATGCTTGACGGGCGGAGAGGCCGGTCGTAAGATGAGTTCGTCCGGGAAATGCTCGGGGCTTGGGGTGAGGAGACCGGTAGAGATGATTGAGACGACTATCGGACGCAAGGAATGGACGGAGCGGGTAGCCAGGCTGCACGCCCATACAATGGACCTGATGAGGGCCAGGCGGCAGCCCTGGCGGGAAGGATTCCGTCTCTCGGTCCTGAACGGCGAGACCAGGAAGCTGCCCCTGATCGTGCGCAAGGCGATGGCCTTCAGCCATATGCTGGCCAGCATGCCCGTCGCCATCGGCGACGATGAGCTGCTGGTCGGCTGCATCCCCACCGTATACTCGCTGCGCATCCGCCCCTTCCCTCGGTACGCTACTGACGAAGAGATGGAAAAGGCCCTGGCACGCGGCCTGAGGCCGCAGTCCGTCTTCGGCCACTACGTGCCAGGCTACCCCAAGCTGCTGGCCAAAGGTCTCTCCGGCATAATGGATGATGCACGCAAGGCCCTCGGACGCCTGGCGAAGGAGCCTGCGTCGCCGGACAAGGGGCGCAAGCGGGCCTTCTACCGGGCCGTGGTCATCTGCTGCCAGGGGGCCATCGCCTTCGCACACCGGTACGCCCGCCTGGCCGAGGAGATGGCTGCATCCTGTCCGGAGGCTAAGCGGGCGGCCGAGCTGCGACGCATCGGCGCCACCCTGCGCTGGGTGCCGGAGCATCCGCCGCGGACCTTATACGAGGCCCTGCAGTGCTTTTGGCTCACCCACGTCATCTTTCATAGCACGATGGACATCGTCCCCTGCGGCCGCTTCGACCAGTATATGTGGCCCTTCCTGCGGCGGGACCTCGAAGAGGGCGTGCTCACCCAGGAAGAGGCTCAGGAATTGTTGGACTGCCTCTGGCTCAAGTTCAACGAGCAGACTGTCTTCGACGTGGACCAGGTGCAGTTGCAGCCGGACGAAATGCCCCTCGACGGAAACCCCAGTGCGATGGAGCAGTCGGCCGTCAACAACTGGCTGCAGAACATCATCCTTGGGGGACAGACGCCGCAGGGGCGGGACGCCACCAACGAGCTGACCTATATGTGCCTGGAATCGACCCACAAGCTGGAGCTGACCAACCCGGTGGTGTCCGTCCGCTTCTTCCGGAATTCGCCGCCGGAGCTGCTGCGCGCAGTCTGCGAGATCCTGCGGGACGGCGGTGGGCAGCCGGCCATCTTCAATGACGAGGCGTTCGTCCCCGGGCTGATGAAGGTCGGCTTCTCCCTGGAGGAAGCGCGGGACTACAGCAACGACGGCTGCTGGGAGGCGATCGTTCCCGGCCGGACCGAGTTCCGGTTCAGCACCATCGGCCTGCTCAAGTGCCTGGAGTACGCCCTGTTCGATGGCCACGACCTGCTTACCGGAGAGCGCGTGGCCCCCGCCACAGGCCACTCCCAGACCTACGAGGAGCTGCGGGCGGCCTTCAAGGCGCAGATGGCCCACGCGGTCGAGGCCACCTACCGCCGGGTGGCCGAGGAGCTGGGGAACCACTACCACGCCGAGATAGCGCCGGTGCCGTTCCTCTCCGCCCTGTTGGAGGGGCCGATGGAGAGCGGGCGCGATATCACCGAAGGCGGGGCCAGGCACCGGCTGTACGGGTTCGTCGCCAGCGGCCTGGCCAACAGCGCCGACTCCCTTTCGGCGGTCAGGAAGCTGGTCTCCGAAGAGCGAGTGCTCACGATGGACCAGTTGCGCGAGGCCCTGCGGACCGATTTCGCCGGCCAGGAAACCCTTCGCCAGGTGCTTGTGTCGCGGGCCCCCAAGTACGGCAACGATGACGAGCGTGCCGATAGCCTGCTGCTGGAGATCGCCCGGGATTACATCGAGATGGTAGAGCAGTGCCGGCGCCTCCAGACCGCGTGGCTGAAGTGTTCCGTGGGCTTCGGCACGTTCGAGAATTACCTGGTCTTCGGCCAGCTCATCGGGGCCAGCGCCGACGGCCGCCACGCCCGCGAGGCGCTGGCCAGCAACTGCTCTCCGTCCATCGGCCAGGACGTTGAGGGGCCGACGGCGGCGGTGCGCTCTTTCACCAAGCTGGACATGACCCGGATAGCCACCGGCTCGCCGCTTGACCTGCGGGTGAACGGCGCCTCGCTGCGGGACGGCGCCGGGCTGGAGCGCCTGATGGCCTTCGTCGGCTCCTTCCTGTCGATGGGCGGCAATATCCTCACCGTCACGGTGGCCGATACCGAGACGCTGCGCCGGGCCCAGCGCGAGCCGGAGAAGTACCGGAGCCTGCGGGTGCGGATGGGCGGCTGGTCGGCCTACTTCGTGACGCTGAGCAAGGAGCAGCAGGAAGTCCATATCCGGCGCTCCGAGCACCGGTTCTAGATCCGAAGCCCTCTATCTCACCCGTATCAGCTTGTGCACGGCCGGATAGTCCGCGGGCCGCGGGAAGCGCTCCGACTCCGTCGCCAGCTCGCCCACATACAGGTTGCCCTGTGGGTCGCCCCAGAGGCCATGCGGGGCGTAGAAGTTGCCGGGGCCCCGGATGTCGTCATCGCCCCAGCGGACCAGCAGCTTGCCGTCCAGGCTCCACACGCTCAGCCGCGCCGGTAGCGGCGCCGGAATGCGCGGGTTGTCGCAGTGCAGCTCGGTGACGTATAGATTGTCGTCGACGCCGATGAACATGCCGCATGGCCGGTGAAAGTCCTTCCATTCGGTGATGTATTCGCCATCGGACGTGAACAACTGGATGCGATAGTTCTCCCGGTCGGAGACGTAGACCGTCCCCTTCTTGTCCACGCAGACCGTATGGACGATGCTGAACTGGCCCGGTCCGGTGCCTGGCTCGCCCCAGGACTTGATGAGCTTGCCATCGGGCGAGAACTTGTGCACGCGGGAGTTGCCGTAGCCGTCGCTGACGAACAGCTCGCCGGTGGGTCCGACCGCCAGACTGGTGGGCCGGTTGAACGGTGGGTCGCCCCGCTTGATGCTGTGGTAGTCCCTGCCGTCGTAGCCGGTATCGGAGGGCTGGTTCGCCGTCCCCAGCGTCATAAGGAGCTTGCCATCGAGGGTGAACTTCCTGACTGTGTGGTCGAAGTCGTCGGTGCAGTAGAACGATTCATCCGGTCCGATGAACGCACTGTGGGGCCGCTTGAAGATGCCCTCTCCCCAGGACCTGATGAAGTTGCCCTCGGCGTCGAAGACCACCACCGGATGCGGTGTCCTGGTGAAGACGTGAACATTGCCCTGTGTATCTACTGCGCCGTTCGGCACACCGCCGAGCTCGTAGCCTTCGGGTACCGTGCCCCAGCTTTCGATGAACTCATAGACGAAATCGCCGTTGCCAACCCGCATTGTACGCCTCCTTTTTCTTCAAACGTATCGCCGGCCGCCCCGCGTGGCCGTAGCGGTGCGGCCAGTGCCGGCAATCGTCGATAGAGATAGAGATTGTATTGGCTCGGCGGCACCCGGTCAAATGCTGTGTTCGGACGCTTGCAGCACGAAGCTGCACGAGTGGGCGCCCTGCGCTGAGGTCATCGGCTTCTGAGGTGACCTGTGGCTGGAATAGCGTGGAGGCGCTTTGGACTGACGGTCCGGCTCCCGACCATCAGATGGCCGGGAGCCGGCCGGTGCCCCTGGCTGTTACGCCATCGGCATTCGAGGTATCGGAGGCAGGAGGGCTAGAGTCGGCGGAAATCGGCCAGGTCCAGGGCGAACACCGTCGCCCCGCCAACCTCGACGTCTACCGCATAGGGGACAAAGAACTCGCCCGGCTCCATTATCGGCGGCAGAGGATTGATCTGCTTTATGCGGGTCTGGCAATTGTCCGCGATGATGCACATTACTTCCTCCACCTGATAGTCTTCCACGCCGAGCATCACAGTGGCGTTGCAGCTTTTCAGGAAGCCGCCGGCGGTGTTGATGCGGGTGACCCGGTACTCCCTCTTGTTCAGCGCGTCGATCAATGCCTTAGCATCATCCTTCTGCACAATGGCCCAGATTAGCTTCATCGTACCCTCCTCCCCACGTTTTGACGTTCAATGGTATCCGTTGGCTTACATATGCAGCCGCTCGAAGGCCTATGGCGCGTGACGACGCCATGGATTGGTCACATCATCCACCGGAAGCGATGGTCTCGTACGCTTCCTGAACCCGGTAGGCCGGGACCTTGACCAGCAGCCCCACTCTCGGGGAAAACGACTGTCCGTAATAGTCATCGAGTTGGGAAACGGACATCCGTCTCGCTCGCAACAGGTGCATCAACCGCCGGGCACTTTGCGCTTCGGTGACGATGAGCAACTGTGTCACTGTTCTTCCCTCCTTCTGGCTTTTCCGGCAATGAAAACGCAAAACAAAAAGGCCCGAGGCAAATGCCTCGGGCCTGGCGCCACCAGGCGAGAATATCTGCCTCCTCCGATGCCTACGAGGTTAGCTGACGGGTTTGGGCCGAAAGAGCTACCCTAGTCGCCACACGGCGACGTTCACCCCAACGAATGGTTCCCCCGTTTCCTTTATGGAATTCGGCTTATTATTCTGTTGTGTAGAGTACGGCCTGATGGTTGTATACTAGCACACAATTGCGGAAGTCTCAAGCCTTTTGGGCAAATTGGTGGTCAAGAGATGGCGGTAGGGTGTCTGCCCAGCCAAGACCGGATATGCTTTGAGGAGGCATAGCGATGAAGATAACCGATGTTCAGGCTTTTTACCTGCGGGGCGAGATCGCGAAAGGCTTCGCTTGGTCGCTGCCCCTCGACTATCCCCGTTACCGCCAGGCGACCCTGGTCCGGGTCCTTACCGACGAGGGAATCGAGGGATGGGGCGAGGCCGGAGGAGGACTTACCTCGTTCAACCGTACGCTGGTGGAGCAGATGCTGAAACCTCAAATCCTCGGCGAAGACCCGCTGAACCGGGAGCGCATCTGGCAAAAGCTGTACCACGGCCTGGTGAACCCGGCGCTGTACAACGGCCTGCCCATGCAGGCGATGAGCGGCATCGACGTCGCCATGTGGGACATTGCCGGCAAGGCGGCCGGGCTGCCCGTGCACATGCTGCTGGGCGGTGCCCTGCGCGAGCGAGTCATGGCATACGCCACCGGCCTGTACTACGTGGAGGGCGACGACACTGCCGCCGTGGAGCTGGTGAAGGAGGCGGAGGGGTACGCCGCCGCCGGCTTTCGAGGAATGAAAATGAAGATCGGCCGGCTCGGCCTGGAGGGCGACCTGCGCCGGGTGGCTGCCGTCCGCAAGGCCATCGGGCCGGACCTGAAGCTGATGGTGGACGGCAATCTGGCCTACAACGCGTACAGTGCCAAGGACATCGGCCGGCGTCTGGAGGACTACGACGTCTTCTGGTTCGAGGAACCGGTGCCGGCCCACGACCTCGAGGCATACCTGGAGGTCAAGGCGGGACTACGAATGGCCATCGCCGGCGGCGAGTGCTGGTACACCCGCTTCGGCTTCCGCGACTTCCTGGCCCGGCGGGCCGTGGACATTGCCCAGCCTGATATCTCCAACGCCGGCGGGCTCACCGAATGCCAGAAGATCGCGGCGATGGCCAACGCCTTCGGCATTCAGGTGAATCTCCACGTCTGGGGTACGGCGGTGGCCACCGCGGCGAGCCTGCATCTGGCCGCTGCCCTGCCGCTGTGCCATACGATGGGGCGGCCGGGGCCGTACTATCAGGAGACAGTGCTGGAGTTCGACCGCACGCCACACCCCATCCGGGACGCCATCGCCAGCCCGGTCTTCCAGCAGAAAGACTCGTATCTGGAAGTGCCGCAGGGGCCGGGTCTGGGGATCGAGGTGGACCTCAAGGCTGTGCAACGGCTGGCCCAGGAGTAGGCCAGAAGAAACAAAAATGGATAGCTTCCTGGCGACGACCTATTTTCCCAGGGGGTTGCCCTCCCAAGTATCGTCGGCGCTGGGGCGTTTCACTTCCGTGTTCGGGATGGGAACGGGTGGTTCCACCCCGCTCCAGACACCAGGAAACCATCCGAGCGATATAATATCACACTCCCCGGCTGGATGCAATACCTTCAGCTGACGTTCAGACGTGAGTTGAGACGGTACTTGGTGTATCCTGGATAGATAATCCTAGGAAGGGGTATACCGTGGCAAAAGGTCTCAGGCTCTCGGATATTGA
>JAMCWG010000103.1:43284-44226 GCA_023475235.1 Chloroflexota bacterium | reverse complement strand
GAAGCGACATAACGGCCTTTAACCCACACTCTTGTTCCCCTCTCCGCGCGCGGAGAGGGGACAGGGGTGAGGTTCTCCATCGCGCTATGGCACTATTGGCAACCGCCTGACCTCGGGCTCGCCGCTCAGGATGTCCCCATCCGACTTGTACCGGCGAAGAATGAAGTGGGTGGTGGTGCCCTGCACACCATCCAGGGGCGCCAGCTTTTCGGTCACGAAGCCGGCCACCTCCTTCATATCGTTTCCTACTACCTCCACCAGGAGGTCATAGGTGCCGGACAGCAGCGTCACCGAGCGGGCCTCCGGGAAGCGATAGATGCGCTCGGCCACGGCATCGAAGCCCACTTCCCGCTGCGGCATCACCTTCACCTCGATGAGGGCCGACACCGCCTCCTTGCCCGCCTTCTCCCAGTTGACCACCGTCTTGTAGCGCAGGATTATCCCCCGCTTCTCCAGGCGCTCGATGGCCGATTTCACCTCAGCCTCGGTGCAGCCCAGCATCACCGCCAGTTGAGCAGGGGTAAGACGGGCATCCCGCTCCAGGGCCCGCAATAACTCTTTTTCCATCTTCACATCCACAATACCTGTATCTACACCCTTAGACGACGTACACCCTTGCCATCTATTATCCGGCTCCCCTGTCGCCCCGGTCTCGTTATGCTTGTGCATCGTCTCGGCCCCGAAAGGGACGCATTCTGCAAGCCATTTCGGTATCTCTTCACATTATAGTTTCGCCTGTCAAATGAGACCCCTCGCTGCGCAAAGGGTGACAGGCGAAAGTGCCCTGTTTATCTGTAGTCCTACTCGAAGAAGATCTCCGACGCGTCGCCGACGTTCAGGCGCCGCGAAGCGCCGCGGACGGTGGCGTTGCTGCCGATTAGCGACTCCTTCAGCACCACGTTCTCCAATACCGACCCCTCGTTGATGATGCAGTCCTGGAGC
>JAMCWG010000103.1:0-43274 GCA_023475235.1 Chloroflexota bacterium | reverse complement strand
AAGCGGGAAGCGGTGCTCCAGTGCAACCGCTACCTGCTATCGGTCGCACCGCCGCAGGAAGTGCGACTCAATCAGTCCTGGAGCACGCAGTTCTCCACCCGAGCATTCTCGCCGATAGTCACATAGGGACCGACTATTGAATTAATGACCTCGGCAGTGGGAGCGATGGATACCGGCGGCACGATGATGGAATGATTGAGTCGCACTTCCTGCGGCGGTGCGACCGATAGCAGGTAGCGGTTGCACTGGAGCACCGCTTCCCGCTTGCCACAGTCCTCCCACACCGACACCGGCAGCGCCTGCAATCGAGCGCCGCGGTCGATCATCCGCTGCAACGCGTCGGCCAGGAAGTACTCGCCATTGGTAGGCTCATCCTGCGCCATCTGGTCGTCGATTGCCTGCAGCAGCATCTCCCAGTTGCGCAGATAGTAAATGCCGACCACCGCAAGGTTGGAGACATACTGTTTCGGCTTCTCCACCAGACGGGAGACGAGGCCGTCCTTGAGCTGCACCACGCCGAAGCGGGTAGGGTCCTCCACCTCGCTGACGTATATCGCCCCGTCTCCTGCCAGGCTCTCGAGCTGCGACAGGTCCGCCTCGAATATCGTATCCACGAAGACGATGAGCACGGGCTGGTCGATGGCCTCCCGCGCCAGATATATGGCGTGGGACTGTCCGCGCCGCTCCGTCTGTTCGATGAACCGGGCGGGAAAGCAGTAATTGCGCCGCACGTAGTCTTCGATCTGTTCGCCCAGGTAGCCGGTGATGAAGATGATTTCTTCCGGGTGCACTTGGGCCAGCTTGTCCAGGATATGGCCCAGCACGGGCTTGCCGGCCACATTCACCAGCGGCTTGGGCTTGCTGTACGTGTGAGGCCGGAGCCGTGTACCCAGACCGGCTGCCGGTATGATTACCTTCATCTATACCACCACCTGTATCTTGCCTGCATTAGGTAGTGACGACTTTAGTCGTCACTACGTGCGTGATCCTCCAGCGCAGTCACCGTAGTGACGACTTCAGTCGTCGCTACGTCTTGTATGCCGCCGTACCGTCCAAAAGCTGCCCACAGTCCACTCACGACCCTTCATCGCCCAGCGGCGCCAGCCGCCGGAAATCGGATGCCCGCTCGAAGGCGCGGGCCACCCGCAGCAATGTCTCCTCTTCGAACGCCGGCGCCAGCAGTTGCATCCCCACCGGCAGTCCGTCCGCGAACCCGCACGGGACGCTGAGACCCGGAATGCCGGCCTGGTTCACCGTAACGGTGCATACGTCGGACAGGTACATCGCCAGCGGGTCGTCAGTCTTCTCGCCCAGCCTGAAGGCCACCGTCGGCGAGACAGGCGTCACCAGCACATCGTACTTCTCGAAGGCCCGGTCAAAGTCCTGCTTGATAAGGGTGCGCGTTTTCTGCGCCTGGAGATAATAGGCATCGTAGTAGCCGGCGGAGAGGGCGTACGTACCGAGCATAATCCGCCGCTTCACCTCAGCGCCGAAGCCTTCCTCCCGCGTCCGGCAGTAGGTATCCCAGATGTCTGCGCCGCGCACCGACAAGCCATATTTCATGCCGTCGTAGCGGGCCAGGTTGGCGCTGGCCTCGGCCGGAGCGATGATGTAGTACGAGGCGATGGCATAGCGGGTGTGCGGGAGGGACGTCTCGGCCACGGTAGCCCCGAGCCCTTCGAGCACGCGCAGCGCCCCATCGATGGACGCTCGCACACCCGGCTCAACGGCGTCGCCGAAGTACTCTGCCGGCACTCCCACCCGCAGCCCGCGGACATCACCCCCCAGAGCAGCCGTATAGTCCGGCACCGGAGTATCGACCGAGGTCGAATCGCGCCGGTCGTGGCCGGCGATGGCGTTCATCACCAGGGCGCAGTCGGTCACGTCTCGGGTCAGCGGCCCTATCTGGTCGAGGGAGGAGGCATAGGCCACCAGCCCGTAGCGTGACACCCGGCCATAGGTGGGCTTCAGTCCCACCATGCCGCAGAAGCTGGCCGGCAGCCGCACCGACCCGCCGGTGTCGGAGCCGAGGGCGTAGATGGCCTCGCCGGCCGCCACTGCCGCGCCGGAGCCGCCGCTGCTGCCGCCGGGCACCCGGTCCAGCGCCCACGGGTTATGGGTGGGGAAGAAGCCGGAGTTCTCGCACGACGAGCCCATTGCGAACTCGTCCATATTGGCTTTTCCCACGAACACCGCGCCCGCGGCCCGTAGCCGCTCCACCACGGTGGCATCGTAGGGGGGAATGAAATCATGCAGGATGCGAGAGGCGCAGGTGGTCCGGGTGCCGAAAGTGCACATATTGTCCTTGATGGCCATCGGCACGCCGGCCAGGGGCGACAGGGCCTCGCCGGCAGAGCGCCGGGCGTCGACGGCCGCGGCCTGGGCAAGGGCAACCTCCGGCGTGACCAGCAGGTAGGCGCGCACCTTATCGTCCACGGCGGCGATGCGGTCCAGGACGGCCCGCGTCAACTCGACCGAAGATATTTCCCGGCGGGACAGGGCATTATGACACTGCTGGATGGTCCATGCGTAAGGCTTCATCTTCTTCCATAACGGCAGGGATCTTGAACGAGTCCTCGTAGACCTCGGGCGCGTTGGCGAGAACGGCCCCCGGCGAGAGGCAGTCCGTCATCTCATCGGGCCGGAACACGTTGCTAAGCGGGATGACCTGGGCCGTGGCTGGGATAGCGGCCGTATCCAGCTCGCTCAGGATGGCGATGTTGTCCAGAATGCTGGAAAGCTGCTGCTGCAGGTGCTCGATTTCCTCCTCGGCTAGGCCGACCTTGGCCAGGTCAGCGACGCGAATGACACCCTCGCGGGTGATGCGAGGGGCTTCGATCTGCGCGTTCTGTTGCTCAGACAATAGTCACTACCTCAGCCATTTTGCTGCCTGTCTTGAACCTCCATAGCAGGGCAATCCCCTCTCTCCGCACGTTCATCCGCAACGGATCGAGATGCCCTTCCCATTCGCGAATCTCGTAGACTAGGGCGGATATCAGCACGAGTCTCCCTGAGAAGAACGAGACCTCATCAGACAGGCGTAGGATCTCCTCTTCAGTTGCGCGACGATCATCGATGCACCGCAGCACGACGATCAAGTCGACTTGGTCGTCTCGTTTATCATGTATGATTGCGAGGCTCTTTCGGTAGTAACGACTTAAGTCGTTACTACCGACAATCCTCCATCCCTGCCCTACGGGTAGATCCTCGTCAGCATGCGCGGGAAGGGTATCGTCTCCCGCACGTGCTCGATGCCGCAGATCCAGGCGACCGTCCGCTCTATCCCCAGCCCGAAGCCGGCATGCGGCACGGAGCCATACCGCCGCAGGTCGAGATACCACTCGAAGGCTTCCCGCGGCAGGTTGTTGGCCGCGATCCTGTCCTCCAGCAGCTCCAGGTTGTGGGTGCGCTGCCCGCCGCCGATTATCTCGCCGTAGCCCTCCGGCGCCAGCAGGTCGGCACACAGCGCCACCTCCGGCCGGCTCGGGTCGGGCTCCATATAGAACGCCTTTATCTGGGCAGGATAGCGGTGCACGAAGACCGGCTTCTGGAACGAGTCCCCGATGGCGATCTCGTGCGGCGCGCCGAAGTCGTCGCCCCAGGCGATATCTTCTCCTTGCTTCTGCAGCAGGGCGATAGCCTCGTCATAAGTGATGCGCGGGAACGGCGGCTCGATCTGCGCCAGGAGCTTCGTGTCACGCTTCAGCACCTCCAGCTCGCGGCTGCGCTCCCGGAGCACCTCCTGCACTACGTGGCCCACCAACTGCTCGCCCAGCGCCATCATATCGTCCAGGTCGGCGTATGCCATCTCCGGCTCCACCATCCAGAACTCGGTCAGATGCCGACGGGTCTTGGACTTCTCGGCCCGGAAGGTGGGACCGAAGCAGTAGACCTTGCCGAAGGCCATCGCCGTCGCTTCCACATACAGTTGCCCGCTCTGGCTCAGGTAAGCCTTGTCACCGAAGTAGTCGGTCTCGAACAGGGTGCTGGTGCCCTCGCACGCCGCCGGGGTCAGGATGGGCGAATCGGTGAGGACGAACCCCTGGTCGTCCAGGAAGCCGCGAATGGCGTGCTCCACCTGGGCCCGAATCCTGAGGATCGCGTGCTGGCGGGCGGAGCGCACCCACAGGTGCCGGTGGCTGAGCAAGAAATCGGGGCCGTGCTCCTTGGGCGTGATAGGATAATCGCGCGCCTCATGCACCAGTTGCAGATTGGTCAGGGTCAGCTCGTAGCCACCGGGTGCGCGCCGGTCCTTCCGCACCAGCCCCGAGATAGTCACTGCCGACTCCTGGGTCAGGCGCTGCGCCAGACCGAACACGTCATCCGGCACCGACCCGCGCACGGCCACCGCCTGCACGATGCCGGTCCCGTCGCGGACCAGCACGAACTGCACGGCGCCGCTGGAGCGGGTGTTGTACACCCATCCGTGCAGCGTGACTTCACGTCCTTCGTGGTCAGCCAGTTGACCGATACAGGTAGAATTCAATATCTTCGCTCCGCTCACGATTACCGACGAATCGTATTCTACTCCCCAGCACTATGGGGGTCAAGGCGAGCGAACGGAAAGACGTTGTCATAACCGGTAGGGCCTTTTCAAAGTCGTCAGCCAGGAAGCAGACGGCACTTCGATTGCCTTACCAACGGCAGTTAACCTCACCTCCGGCCTTCGGCCACCCCTCGCCAGAGGCGAGGGGCCGGGTGGTGAGGTAAACCCCAGGAGCAGCCGGATCGGTGGACAATGAAAAGTTTCCATGTCCCTTCGGGACGCCACCGCTGATGAAAATGCTTCGCTATTTTAAGAGCAGGCCCTACATAACCGGCAACCACCCTTGACACATCACCGGCAGCCGCCTACGATGTCGGTGATGCGAAGACCCCTATGCCTCGAATATCCACAGGAGGAGGACCGGCGTGAAGATAACTGACATTCAGACCTTCGTTGTGCACATCGGCTGGCGGAACTACCTCTTCGTCAAGGTGAACACCGACGAGGGCATCTCCGGCATCGGGGAAGCCTATCCCGTCGGACCGGACAAGGCCACCGTGGAGGCGATCGACTACTTCGAGGAATGGCTGAGGGACAAGGACCCTCGGGACATCGAGGGGCTGTGGCAGTTGATGTACAACGGCTCCCGTTTCCCCGGCGGCTCGATCCTGAATGCCGCCATCAGCGGCATCGAGCACGCCCTATTCGACATCGCCGGCAAGGCGTATGGCATACCACTTTACCAGTTGCTGGGCGGCAAGTGCCGCAATAAGATTCGCGTCTACCAGGCGCCCCACGGCGACACGCCCGAGGAGCTGGCCGAGGACGCCCTGCGCCTCATCGACCGCTACGGCTTCACCGCCCTCAAGATCGGCCCGCATCCGCCGGGACAGGAGAGCATGCCCTGGAACGCCGTGGTCCGAGGGGCCGCGGCCCGTATGGAAGCCGTCCGCAAGGCGGTCGGCGACGACATCGACATTGCCTGCGATCCCCATGCGAAGATCTTCGAGCCCAGCCGGGCTATCGACATGGCCAACGCCCTCAAGCCGTACCGGCCCCTCTTCGTCGAAGAGCTCACCCGGCCCGAGACGGTGGACGCCCTGATCAAAGTGCGTGCCCATACCGAAGTGCCACTTGCCACCGGCGAGATGCTCTACACGAAGTTCGAGTTCAAGGACCTGCTGGTCACCGGTGCCGCGGACATCGTGCAGCCGGACATCTGCCTTTGCGGCGGCATCCAGGAGACGAAGAAGATCGCTTCGATGGCCGAGGCATTCTATGTCGACCTGGCGCCCCACAACCCGCTGGGCCCGGTGGCTACGGCCGTCAACGTCCATCTGGCGGCGACCTGCCCGAACTTCATCATCCTGGAGTACACCGCCGACGACGTTCCCGGCCGGAAAGAGTTCCTGAAAGAGCCGGTAAAGCTGAAGGACGGCTACCTGGAGATACCCGACAAGCCCGGCCTGGGGGTAGAGCTGAACGAGGAGGCGTTCGCCAGGTATCCCAGCGTGTACTGGCGGCGGCCCATCCCCATCCGGCCCGACGGCTCCGTCGCCTTCCAGTAGTGTTAAGAACGAGCATTCGCAGCGAATAGCCGCAGCCAAACACGCGCATAACGTAGTGACGACTTACACAACGTAGTGACGACTTAAGCCGTCACTACGTTTGGACGAAGCACACATGAGCTTGGAGGTGTTAGTCTTGCAGTCGCTCGAACAAGTCCATTCCCTGACCTTTGATGCCTTCGGCACCATACTCGACCTCGGCGGAAGCCACGCCCCCCGCCTGGGCGCATTTCTCCGTGAGAAAGGGGCGTCGATGACCCCGCAGCAGTTGTGGGCCCAGTGGCGCTACCGGCAGCGCATAGAGCAGTACCAGGACAACCAGTTGTTCGTCGGCCACTTCGGCTATCTGGACTCCTCGCGCCGGGCCCTGCTCTACACACTGAGGGCCGCCCGCCTCCCCTTCACCGACGACGATGTCAGCCGCATTATGGAGGGATGGCAGGAGCTGAACCCCTTCCCTGACGCATTGGAGGGCCTGCGCCGTCTCAAGATCAGGTACAAGCTAGTCGTCCTCTCCAACGGCGAGAAGGAGTTCCTGGCACACCTGGTCAAGAACCGCATCAAGTTCGACTTCGACGGTGTCATCTCCGTGCAGGAAGTCGGCCTGTTCAAGCCCAACCCTGCCGTGTATCGTATGGCTGCCCGGGTACTGGGGGCGGAGCCGTGCCAGCTTCTGATGGTCTCGGCCAACTCGTTCGACGTGATGGGAGCGCGGGCATCCGGATATCGCGGCGCCTACATCAACCGGTACGATCTTCCCTATGAAGAGACGCCGTACCAGCCGGACCTCAGGGTCCGCGACTTTCTGGAGCTGGCGGACCGCCTGGGCTGCTGATGCGGCGCCAACCCCTCATGCCTGCCCGACCAGGCTGCGTGGTCTTCAACCGCATCCGGCCGCCGTTGCCTAGGCGAGGTTAGGGTGAGGGGTAGCCTACCCTCATCCCCGATCCTCCTCCCTGGAAGGGTTCAGGGGCGGACAGGTGAGCATCATATGACTTGGAGAAGAGTCATTGCCTCCTGGTGGGTACGCTGGCGAGTCCACTCCTCTATGAGCGGTCTCAATTCATCCTGACGATGCCAGCGGGAAGCGGCGTCAGCAAACGTTCCTCCGCAAACCGGGGAGGATCGCCCAGGACCTTCTGCAACGCCTGCCACTCGCTATCATTAGTGACGGCGATGGCCACTCACCGATCCTTGTCCTTGCAGTAGTTGAGCCCCAGTCGGTCCATCACACCTGGGCCGGGCTGCTCGATCTTGATCACCTCGGCCCCCATATCCGCCAGCAACTTGGCGCAATACGGCGCGGTCGCCATCTGGCCGTATTCCAGGACTCGCAGGTTGGGGGAAGTCATCGGCGTCATCACAGCCTCCCCGCGTCACATCGGTCGCAGCCCTTGCGCTTCAGCGGCCTTGGGATTGACACAGTAGAGTGGCCGCTCACCTTGCAGCACCCGTGCTGCCTCCTCCCCGGCCCGCACCAAGGTCAGTTGCCACCCCGTACGAGAGGCATAGGCGACGTGAGGCGTAAGGATCACGTTTTCCATCTGCAGCAATGGGTTGTCGGGCTGAGGGGGCTCGTCCGCAAGAACATCCAGCGCGGCCCCGGCAATCCACCCCTCCTGCAATGCCTTGATGAGGGCCGCCTCGTCCACCACTCCGCCCCGCGAGGTGTTGATGAAGTAGGCAGAAGGCTTCATCTGGCGGAACTGTGCCTCACCCATTAGGTGTTGGGTACTGGCTTGGAGTGGCAAGTGAACTGAGACATAATCCGATCTACTCAACAGGTCTTCCAGTGCCACCATAGTGACGCCGTGTCCCTCAGCCGTCCCCTGGTCGACGTAAGGATCGAAAGCCAGAATCTGAAAACCGAAGGCTTTCGCTCTGCGAGCGATCTCGCGAGGGATCCGCCCAAAGGCTATCAGGCCCAGTATCTTTCCCTCCAGCCTATCCAGGAAGCGTATTATGGGCCCCTTCCGTTCCCATTGGCCGGCTCTCACCAGCTTATCCCACTGCACGAGGCGGCGAGCGATCGCCAGGAGAAGCGCCATCGTGTGGTCGGCCACCTCTGGGCTGTAGATATCCGGCACGTTGACTACCACGATGCCCCGCTCTGTGGCTGCCTCCACGTCGACGTTGTCCACTCCCACGCCGTAGCGCACAATCGCCTTGCACCTGGTCATCGCCTCGATTACCCGGCGCGTAATGGGCGTTATCCACGCCAGGACCGCGTCAGCATCGCGCAAGGCCTGGATGATCTCGTCCTCGGTCTTGCTGGGCATAACGATGATCTCCGCCCCTGCGGGCTCCAGGCTCCGCCGCTCCGCGTTGAAATCGTACCTGCCTGGCTCATCGACGAACAGCACTCGGAACTTGCTTTCAGGCATTATCTCAACTCCATTCTATTAGCAGTACGTCTGCCATACGGCAGAGCCAACGGAACGCGACGACGCGTACCTCACAACCCTCCATGCCCAACACCCCGCGAAACAGCCAGCGCTGAAGGCCGCTACTCCATGCTTACCGAGTCGGTCTATCGCACTGTCGCAGACAGTACTGACGGGCGTTCACGATGCGGCTGGGGGGAAGATATCTGCGTCGCTGACTGCCTGCCGCAACGATGCAGATGTCCCCCCTACCGTCAGATGCAGTTACCTGCCCTTGAACACTGGCTTCCGCTTCTCCACGAAGGCCCGCTTCGCCTCACGCCGGTCCTCGGTGTACTGCAGTACCGCTCCAAATGGCGCCTGAGATAGCAGGCTGAACCCGCCAGGTCCATAGCAAAGGCGGCAGCGGCCTTGGTCTGGCGCAAGCCCAGAGGGGGCAGGTTGAGCAGTTGCTCTACCCAGTCCTTGACCTGGGCGTCCAGCTCCTCGTCGGTCTCCACGCACTTGTTGATGAGGCCCCAGCGCTCCGCCTCATCGGCGTACACATATCGACCCAACAGGTTCATCTCCATCGCCCGCTGCTTGCCGATGGTCAGCATCTGGGCGCCGCCGGACTGCTCACCGGCGGCGATCTCCCGCATAGCGAAGCGAGCATTCTTCTTGGCCACGATCAAATCGCAGCGGGTGGCCAGGTAGGTGCCCCCGCCCAGGGCGTCGCCGTGGACCCGGGCAATCACCGGCTTCGGGTGGCGCATGATGCGGTCCCAGCCCATCCTCAAGTACTTTCCGTAGTCAGCCCACTGCTTTGGGGTGGCAGTAGAGGCGAACTTCAGGTTCTGGCCGGCGCAGAAGGCGGGCCCCTGGGCGCTGATGACGACCACCCAGCATTCCTCATCTTCTTCCGCCTCGTCCAGGCAGGCCAGCAGATCTTTGTAGAACTGATCGTCGGTGGCGTTGCGTCTGTCAGGACGGCTCAAGACGATGTTACCTACTTGTCCGTCCCGCTGGTAGTACATACACTCGTATTGGGCCATTTCCTTACTCCTCTTCGCCTCTCCGCTCAGCGGAGGGCTTGATTTGTGCCCGCTGCCAGTCTGGAGCTTCTCTGCCCTGTGAGAGGCGCTAAGCGCTCCTGCACGTATTCCGGTGCGGCCTGATCAGGGTATCGGCAATCTGCCGCGCCTATCGGTCCAGCCAGATCTCGCTCAGCTCCGCCGTCTTCCACTGGGATGTGGCGCCTTTGACATACTTCTGGTAGATCATAGCCCACGGGTAGTAGTAAATGCCGGTCAGCGACGCGTGCTCGTAGACGATGGTCTGGAGCTGCTTGTAGTAGGCGGCGCGCTCCTTTTCGTCATACGTGCTGCGGCCCTGCTCCAGCAGCTTATCGACCCGCGGGTCGGTGAAGGCGGAGTAGTTGCCGGGAGCACCGGTGCCGAAGTTACGGGTGTTCTGGTCGGCGTCGGCGCCTACCTCGCCGCCCCACATCGAGATGTCGGCGTTGCCGTTGATCATCTTGGCGAGGGCGGCCTGGCGCTCCAGCGCCTCGACCTGAGCCCGAATGCCGACCTGGGCCCACATCTGCTGGAGCATCTGGGCCACCTGCTGGTCTATGGCCCGGGCTACCAGCGTGATGGAGGTGTCCACGCCGCCGGTGAGGCCCGCCTCGGTCATCAGTTGCTTGCTCTTGTTCAGGTCGAACTTGTAGTACGGTATGGTCTCGTCGTAGCCCAGGTAGTTCGGCGGCCACGAAGGGTACTTCAACGCGTAGCCGAAGCCGAAGGTGAGGGCCTTGGCGATGGTGTCCTTGTCAGTGGCGTGCATCAACGCCTGACGAAGCTTGAGGTTGGCGTCGCCGGCGAAGGGGCCCCTCACCTCATTGAGGCCGAAATGCTTGGTGCTGGGGGCAGCGGGATGGGCCCAGTAGACCAGATTGGGATTCTTCTGGGCCTCGACCATGTCCCTCGGCTCGGGCTCCTGGGTTATGTCGATGGTGCCCGCCTTCATCTCCATCGCCGTCACCGACGTATCCAGGATATGCCGCGATATCATGCCGTCGAGGTAGGGCAGCGGCTTGCCGTCGGCGCCCATTCGCCAGTAGCCGTCCCATTTCTTCACGGTCAACCGGTCATCTCGTAGCCATTCCTGGAACTGGAAAGGGCCGGTGCCCGATGGCCTGGCGTTGAAGCCGTCCGGACCCAGGCTGTCCATAACGGCCTTGGACACGATGCTGACCGGCGTAATGACGCCCGACAGGTTGACCAGCAGGCCAGCGTTAGGCATCTTCAGCTTGACCCGGATCGTCATCGGGTCCACGACCTCGACCGAATCGATGGCCTCGATCATGGGCTTGGCGGTGCTCAGCTTCTCGGTGAGCGCACGGTCCAGGTTCCACTTGGCCACCTCGGCATTCCAGACGCTGCCATCGTGGAACTTGACGCCCTGGCGCAGCTTAAAGGTGTAGGTCTTTGGGTCATCCAGTTTCCACGACTCCACCAGGTCGCCTTGGAGCTCGTGCCGGCCGGTCTTCTCGTCAAGCAGCCTGTAGCGGAAGAGGGTGTCGTACAGGAGCCGCATGCTGACCTGGGTGAACAGGTTACTCCGGATGGGGTCCATTGTGGCAAGGACTCCCGTGCTGGCGTGGCGGAGGGTACCGCCCCGTTTTATCTTGGGGGCCGGCGTCGGGACAGGGGCCGCCGGCTTCGGAGTGGCGGCCGGCTCGGCCTTGGGTGCCGCCGTAGGCGCGGCAGGGACTGAAGGTTGTGTAGGCGCTGCGGTAGGTGCTGCTGGAGCACACGCGATAAGCAGGGCCAACACTGCCACGATTGGGATCGCCAGATAAATGCCTCTTCGCATTTCATCCTCCTCTTTCTTGTTTGCGACTCTGCGAAACAGTAAGGTCTAAGAGCAGGACGATGGCTACAGTCTATCCACCACGGGACTATCCAAATCAATGCCCCTTGCGGGTGAGTCCACCTCCTTCTCTAGCCACTTACGCGATCACCGCCGTTTCCTTACCCAAGACAAGGCTCAAACCTCTGTCAGGCACGCCATCGCGTGCAGGCGCCACCGTGCCCGCCTTCCGCTACTCGAGACAAAACAAAAAGACTGGCAGCGATTCATCCTGTCAGTCTCAACTATGCGGAGTCCGACGTCACACCTGCGCGCTGTTGCTCTTGCTTATAGGCGCGCCAACAGACACGAGTCGCTGAACTCGTTATGTCTATGATAGCACTATTGTCAATTCTATCAAAGACTTGTCTTCGCTCTTAGGGAAAAGCGGTAGGTGGTACACGGTCGGCGACTGGAGGAAATACATTTGGCGATCGGCAGCTCCTTTTGGTGGGCTGCGACTTTTCCCTATTGCCAAAGCAACTACTGCAGTGCAACAATTGATGTCGGGGAGCCCGATGTCGAGGGGAGACGGCAGGCCGGCACACACATTAGGAGTGAGATCGATGGAAGCTGTATTCGCTGCGTTACTCGGATCGGTCTTGTTCATGCACGCCTGGCAAATGTTCGGATTGTCCGACCGGAAGACGAGCGGCATCGTGGGCTTGGTGGGTGCCTTGGGGCTGGCATCCCTGGCCCTCTTCAAGCCGGTGCCGATGCTGACGAAGGTGGAGGCCGGCCCGTTCACCATCCTGCTGCTCACCTGGGCCACCTACAGCACCCTGATAGCCGCCACCGGACTGTGGGACTTCGATCTTCGTGGCTTTGGCTTCTGGTCGATCCTTGGCGCGGTTACTGGCCTGGCCGAGCTGGGCTACAGCGCGGCCGTGGTCTACAACCTGAAGGGCATCATCGAGGGTATCTTACTGGCCATCGCCTTCGCCGTCCTGTTCTTCTACCTGGGGATGCTGAGGCAGGGGATGCGGCTGTTGGCCGCCTGGGTGTTCCTGATCGTGTCGATCGTGTTCCTATTGATAGCAATACTCGTCGTCTTCAAGGTACCTGGCCTGTACTAGCACACTGAAGGGCACAAGCATAGACCGGCTGGCTGCTCCCTAAGTTCAGCGGGCTCCCCCGCCCGGGAGGATGGGTTGAGAAAGCCGTGGCGCGGTGCGGCAGGCGGCAGGGAATAGTTCTCTTCGCAGATGCCCATAGTGGCCGCCCGGACTTCGTGACCTGGCTGCCACGCATGTGATCGGGAGGTCATCGAGGATGATGAGCTACCAGGACAGGGTTCTCACCTGCCGGGACTGTGGGCGAAGCTTCATCTTCAGCCGTGAGGATCAGAGGCGGTATATCCAGAAGGGCTACCTCGAGCCGAAGCGGTGTCCAGCCTGCCGGCAAGCGCGGCGCACCGACTGGGTCCTCGGCCGCGGCTCGTACAGCCCAAGGGGCAGGCAGGTGTTTCCGGCGATCTGTGCCCAGTGCGGCAAGGATACCCTGCTCCCCTTCGAACCCCACAGGGACCAGCCGATCTATTGCAGCGAATGCTACCGCAGAAGGCGGGCCACCAGCGGCTGACAACCCGGCCCGGGGCACAACTGTGACCTGGCCAGGGCGTTGCATCGATAGCGACCTGCCCCACGCATTGCCAGCTCAGAGCACTTTCCGCAGACATTTGGAGATAAGGAAGGGTCGGGCCACGTTGGGCCCTGGGATTGCTGTCTTAGAGGTCTGCTGGCAGCCACAAGGCCCGTAATTGCTCGGATAATGTCGCTTCGTGGTCTCCAATCGGTCTCAGCACCTTGCCAGTAGGGCTTTCGCCCTGCCAATTTGGACAGAAACAGGCCATTGCGAGCACTCTGAGCTGTTCTGGAACACAGCAGTTGTGAACATAACGCTTATCTCCAAATGTCTGGCGGTGAGGGTACTCCATTGCCGCCACCGTGGGTAGGATGCTATAATCCCCGCCGTGTGATTCACCTGCACGGATC
Organism: Chloroflexota bacterium; assembly: GCA_023475235.1. Lineage (GTDB taxonomy): Bacteria > Chloroflexota > UBA6077 > FW602-bin22 > JAMCWG01 > JAMCWG01. The sequence goes on along the minus strand of JAMCWG010000103.1, from coordinate 29,950 downwards.
GGCTTCCGTCAGCAGGCAACACCAGCAACAGAGAGGATACTCACGCTTCATCGTGTACGCATATAATGATAGGCCCCCGGCGAAGGGCGCCGGCCGCCGCACCCTCGTCCTGGTGGCCCTACTCGCATCGCTCATCGGGGGTCTGGCCGGCGTCCTGGTGGGCGCTGTGGTGGCTTACCAAGTGATAGCGAACAGCAGTCGGGTACCGCCGCAGGTCGCGGTGACGGCCAGCCCCGTCGCGTCGCCGGCGGCGACCGACACGTCGACGGCGCTCCATGCCCCTGCTTTGCCCACTGCGGCTCCCTTCCGGGAGGCGTCGGTGGTGACGGCGGCGGTCCAGCGGGTTGGGCCGGCTGTGGTCACGGTGGTGAACACGCTGTCACCCCAAGCCGGCTTCTTCGGGATATCGCAGCCCGAGGGACGGGGCTCAGGCGTGGTCATAAGCCCGACCGGCCATATCGTCACCAACAACCACGTCATCGAAGGCTACCAGGATCTCAGCGTAATCTTGCCCAACGGCGAGAAACGACCGGCCACTGTCATCGGCGCCGACGATCTCAGCGACCTGGCCGTGATTAAGATCGACCAGGGAGGGCTGGTGGCCGCACAGCTCGGCGACTCCGAGGCATTAGAGCCGGGGCAGACGGTCATCGCCATCGGCAGTGCCCTGGGCGACTTCCGGAACACGGTGACCGCCGGCGTGGTCAGCGGGCTGCGCCGGTCCATCCAGATCAGCGACGACTTCCGCATCGAAGGGCTCATCCAGACCGATGCAGCCATCAACAAGGGCAACAGCGGCGGCCCGCTGGTGAACGCGGCGGGAGAGGTCATCGGCATAAACACGCTGGTGCTGCGCACGGACCGGAACTCCGAGGTCATCCCGGAGGGCCTTGGGTTTGCCATTCCCAGCGCCACCGTGAAGTCGGTGGTCGAGGAGCTGCTGCGAACGGGGCGGCTGTCACGCCCATACATAGCGGGGATGACGTACCAGAACATCACCTCGCGCCTGGCCGCGTACTACGGCCTGTCCGAGCAATCGGGCATCATCGTCACCAGGGTGCGGCCCGGCACACCGGCGGCCGACGCGGGCTTGCGGCGCAATGATATAATAACCAAAGTCGGCCCGGATGCCATCACCGACGAAAACCCATTCATAAACCTGCTGCTCCGCCACAAGGTGGGGGAGAAGGTGGTTCTGAGGGTGAACCGGGGCGGCCGCGCTATTGAGATCGGAGTTGCCTTGACAGAGCGTCCACCTTCCTAGAGAGAAGGCCTCTCCCCAGATTCGGGAGCCAGCCAGTCACATAAGCATTTGAGCGCTAACAGGCTTCATTTAGCAATAAACCGTAAGAAGGAGGAGAAGTTGAGACGAGGAACACTGTGGCAAGCCCTGAGTGCGGTAGTAATGGCCGTTATGCTCTTGCAGCCGCTGATCTTCAGCACCGGGCAGATACTTGCACCATCGCCCGCCTGGGCCGACAATGACGACCCTCGCTATTTTCCAGACACGGGGTTCAGAATCTCCGACGACCGTTTCTGGGACTACTTTCAGAAGCGGGGGGGCCTGCGCACCTTCGGCTTCCCGGTTTCCCGAAAATTCACCCTTCTGGGCTCGGAAGTCCAGATCTTCCAACGAAGGATAATACAGATACGGCCTGACGGCGGGGTTGGGCTCGTCAATTTGCTCGATTCGGATATGCTTCCTTACACCAGCATCAACGGCGCCACCCTTCCCGCCAAGGATGATGCCCTTGTGGCAAAGGCACCCCCCGTCGGCAGTCCCAACTATGCCGACGCGATCAGCCAGTTTGTCCAGGACAACAGCCCGGACACGTGGAACAATCTTGCTACCAATTATTACCAGACGTTCAACGACACCGTTAAGCTGGAAGATGCTTTCCCGGACGGCGACGGCAACCCCAACTGGCTGCCGGGCCTGAACCTGGAGATGTGGGGCGTGCCGGTCAGCGCGGCGGCTATTGACCCTAAGAACTTCAACTTCGCCTACTTGCGCTTCCAGCGCGGCATTATGCATTACGACAACACCAGCGGGTTGACCCAGGGACTGTTGCTGGCCGACTACTTCAAGTCTATCCTCACCGGCCAGAACCTGCCGTTCGACCTTGCCGGCCCCGCGGCACAGAGCCGCTACTATAAGCAGTATGACAACAGCAAGCCGGACGGCGTGGCCAACCCGGCAACGTTACCTAACTCCAACTTGAAGAATGCCTTTGAGAAGGATACCCCGTCGGCAGGCGGCGATACCCTCCCGCCAGGGACCACGCCGACGCCCATTCCCTCTCCTTCGCCTACAGCCACCGGCAGTACCGGCCTGGCCTACGGGATGCAGGTGCATATGTTCGGACAGGACCAGAACCGCATTCTGGGCATGGTGAAAGGCGCCGGCTTCGGCTGGATCAAGCAACAGGTCCGCTGGAACGAGATAGAAGGCAGCAAGGGGAACATCAACTTCGGCAAGCTGGACCCGATGGTCGCCAACGCCAGCGCCCAGGGCGTCAAGGTACTGTTCAGCGTGGTGACCGTGCCCTCATGGTCGCGGGGCGATCACCGCACCGTGGGGCCGCCGGACAACGCGAACGACCTGGCGGACTTTATGGCCGCCATAGCCGCCCGCTACAAGGGCAAGGTCCAGGCGTACGAAGTCTGGAACGAACAGAACATGAGCCGTGAGTGGACGCCGCCCATCAACGCCTGCGCCTACGTCAGTATGCTGCAGGTAGTCGCGCCTCGCATCAAGGCAGCGGACCCCAACGCCATCGTGGTCTCCGGCGCGCTGACTCCCACCGGGTGGAACGATCCAAACGGAGCCATCGACGATGCTATCTACCTGGACCAGATGTACCAGTGCAACGGCGGCGTCTTCAAGACCCTCGGCGATGCGGTCGGCGCCCACGCCGTGGGCTACAACAACGCCCCCGACGACTGGCTGGACAAGCATACGGTGAGCACACAAGGCTTCAAGGACCACGGCTCCTTCTACTTCCGAAGGATCTGGCAGTTGCACGACATTATGGCCAAGTACGGCGACCCGCGGCAGATGTGGCTGACCGAGTACCACTGGGGGTCGGCCCAGGCGCCTGTGCCGGCGGGCTACGAGTGGACCACCGCTCTGGACGAGAACACGGTGGCCGGCTTCTTCGTCCGCAGCATCGAGATGATGCGGGCCGAGCCCTGGGTAGGCGGCTTCTTCATCTGGAACCTGAACTTCCGGACGATGGGCAACTACCATTCGGACGAGACCGCTATTTTTGGCATCCTCAACGAGGACTGGAGTCCGCGGGCGATCTACTCGCGGCTCCGAGATATGCCTAAGTAGGAGCATGTGACTTTTAGCGTCCGACTGGAGAACCGAGGAAGCTGGCTTTCGCTATGGGAAAGGCAATCTTCCAATAAGCGCCATCGGGCGGCTAAATGGCTGCCAGCGCTGGCCTGGGCACTGACAATCGCTGCCGGGCTGGCGCTGGTGGCCTATTTGTCGTTGATGCTGGTCTACGGCGCTTCGCTGATGGCCTTCCCCTTCGACTACGACCAGGGCGAAGGATTCGACCTCAACAGCGGCCTGATGTTCTCCCAAGGACATTCGATCTATAACGACAATACCTTCTATCCTTATTACTCGTCCAATTACACACCTGGATACTCTCTAGCTGTTGCCGGTGGTATCCTGTTGTTCGGGCCGCACCTGTGGGTGGGCCGGCTGATAGCGCTGCTTGCCACGCTGGCTGCCGGCGCGCTGGTTGCGCTGGCGGTGGCGGATGAGACGCACGACAAGCCGGCGGCGGCGGCGGCCGGGCTGCTCTTCCTGGCCTCCAACTACGTTTACCACATCGCGCCGTTGGCCCGGGTCAACACGCTCGCCCTGGCATGTGCCGTGGCCGGCCTCTACCTCATCGCCAAGCGGCGCACGCGGTGGATTGCCCTCGGCGTTGTCTTTCTCTTCATCGCCGTTTACACCAAGCAGACGGCCCTGGACGCCGTCGCCGCCGGACTGGCATTCCTCGTTCTGTGGCGCTGGCGGCAGGGACTGGCGTGGGGAGCCGGCCTCGGCGCAGCAGGCGTTGGCACCGCTTACTGGCTGAATCGGGCTACCGGCGGCCAGTTCTACATCAACACCATCGCCGGCAACGTCAACGACTTCGATTGGTGGCAGGCGGCGTCTTTCTTCGGAAACTTCTTCGGCAGCCATACAGTAGTGTTGCTCCTGGCTGCGATGGGGACCGTCCACCTTCTCGTGCGGCAGAGGCGGCTCAGCCCCTGGCCTTTCTATCTGGGCGTGGGCATCGTCGCTGCCATTTCAGTGGGCAAATGGGGCGCCGGGGAGTCGTACTTCCTTTCTACCATTGCTGCAGGGTCGGTGCTATCCGGCATCGCGATCGCGCACTTCCGGCGGAGGCTGCCGGCATGGGCGTGGGTCGTGCCACTCCTGATACTGGTACAGCTCCGCCTGTTCTGGCACGCCCCTGTCGACAATCTGGTGCCCGGATGGCAGGACACCGGGCCGCAGGCGGAGGTGCTCGGGCACCTGGTCACTCCGGAAGACTACGCGAACGGCTGGCGCATCGCGAGCTACGTGGCGGACACACCCAGGCCGGTCCTGGCGGAGGAGGTCGGCTTCAACCTGGCGGCCGGCAAGCCCGTCGTCGGCAACACCACGCAAATCAAAAACCTTCACGCGGCCTACATGTGGGACGATAGCCAGTTGATCGATGCCCTGGAGCGAAAGGAATTCGGCGTGGTCATTTTGAACGGACAACAGTATCCAAAGACGGTGCTGGACGCGATCGGCCGAAACTACCGTGAGGTGGCTTTCATTCCCATGAACCGGTTCAGCTACATGGTATTGCTGCCGGCCCGGTAGGCAACCGACGGCCGGCCCCGCCTGATGCTCCCGCGGGCCCTTTTCGCTTTCCCTTCACCTACCGCCCCCGACCGCGCTCACCTGCCCCCTTAGTGTTGTGCAATGCTGGTTATGTGTTGGCGGGGGAGGGAGTCTTTCGATTGTTTGCCCTGCGTAGGGGCCGACACGCGGGTCGGCCCCGGAGAGCTGGGCGCACACGCGGGTGCGCCCGTACGAAAACACGATCGACCTCGATAACCGAAAGGCGCTGCCAGCGGAGGAGCATCGGGCGCGAGCGTCAGAACAAGTATGCTATAATCCTTCGTATGTAGGAGGAACAGATTGATCAAGCCACAAATCGCAGAGCTGCTGCGCCGGGCCGCCGACCGTGCCCAAGCCGAAGGGCTCCTGCCGGCCATCACAGTGCCGGATATAACAATAGAGCAACCTCAGAACGCTGCCCACGGCGACTACGCCAGCAACCTGCCCCTGCGCATCGCGCGGTCGGCGGGCATGAGCCCGATGGCTATCGGCGAGCGCCTGGTGCAGAAGCTGGAGCCGGCGCCGTTCATCGCCGGGGTGGAGGTGGCGCGGCCCGGCTTCATCAATTTCACACTGGCCGATGCCTGGCTGGCCCAGCAGGTCGGCCCCATCCTCGAGGCGGGGCCGGAGTTCGGGCGCGTGGATATCGGCCGCGGGGCCAGGGTGCAGGTGGAGTTCGGCAGCGCCAACCCGACCGGGCCGCTGACGGTCGCCTTCGGGCGCGGCGGCACGCTGGGCGATGCGCTGGCCAGCATCCTGGCCCTGGCCAGCTACCGGACCGAGCGCGAGTATTACGTCAACGACGCCGGCACCCGGATGGACGCCTTCTACCAATCGGCCTTCGCCCGATACGCCCAGGCCCAGAGCCGGGAGGTCGAGTTCCCGGCGGACGGCTACCACGGCGCGTATATGGTCGAGCTGGGCAAGTCCCTGGCCACGGAGTTCGGCGACCGGTATCTGCACGAGGCGGACGGTGCGCAGGCCTTGGGGCGCATCGCGCTGGACAGGATGGTGGCTTCGGCCAGGGAAGACCTGGACATCATGGGCGTCCACTACGACTGCTGGTTCAATGAGCAATCGCTCTTCGACAGCGGCCTGGTAGACAAGGTGATCGCCCTGCTGGACGAGCGCGGCTACATCGACCGGCGCGAAGGGGCCATCTGGTTCTCCTCTACCGCATTGGGTGAGGACAAGGACAATGTCCTGGTGCGCTCCAACGGCATTCCGACCTACTTCGCATCGGATATCGCCTACCACTACAACAAGTTCGTGGAGCGCGGCTTCGATAGAGTGATCGATGTGTGGGGGGCCGACCACCAGGGACACGTCCCCCGGATGCGGGCGGCGATAGGGGCGCTGGGCATCGACCAGCAGCGGCTGCGGGTGATCGTTCACCAGTTGATAACCCTGAAGCGCGGGAACGAGATCGTGCGGATGTCCAAGCGGACCGGCGACCTCATCACCCTGCGCGAGGTGCTGGATGAAGTTGGGCCGGACGCCAGCCGCTTCTTCTTCCTCGCCCGCTCGGCCGATAGCCAGATGGACTTCGACCTGGAGTTGGCCAAGAAGCAGTCCAACGAGAACCCGGTCTACTATGTGCAGTACGCCCACGCCCGCATCGCCAGCATCCTCGAGTACGCCGGCGACCTGGACCCGACGGGTGCCGACCTGAGCCTGCTGCGAGCGGAGCCGGAGATGGCCCTGATCCGCAAGATGCTGGCCTTTCCGGAGCTGGTGGAGCTGATGGCGACGCGGCTGGAGCCGCACCACCTTCCGTACTACTGCCAGGACCTGGCGGCGCTCTTCCACCAGTTCTACAAGCAATGCCGGGTCGTCTCGGAGGACCTGGAGCTATCGAAGGCGCGGCTGCAATTGGTGCGGGCAGCGAAGGTCGTCCTGGCCAACGCGCTGCATCTGATGGGGATCAATGCACCGGAGAAGATGTAAAATGAACATAAGCGATCTGTTGTTAGTGACAAGGGGAGGCTAGCTGTCCAGTATGCTTCTACCGTGCACGCACGATCCGGCTGCAGCAGCGCAGGTCGCTCCAGCCATCGAAATGCTACAGCAACTAGACAAGCGCCACCCAGACGTATTGAGGATGCACGGTTTGGTGCCGGAGGACTATCACCCGAAGCTAGTCTTTCGCTCGGCAATCGAGAGCATCCGAGGAAGCTACATTGCTTCCGCCATGACCAAGCGACAAGGGTTAGTTCAACAGGCGTTGGAAGTCGCCAAGGGGACAGGCGCGATTGCCGATTTCCAGCCAACCAGCAGCCGGCAGAGGTTTGACTTCGAGGTTTCGCTCACCGGTTCCCCAAGGGAAATGGCCGCTATCGAAGTAAAAGGCGGGGAGGGAAACAGTATCAACATCTCTCAACGCCCTCTCTGGGCAAGCGAGTTTGCGCTCTGGTGTCATCTGGACGGTGCAATTGTGAACGAGCCTTCCTACGGTGTCAGCTCGATAATCTTCAACCGCGTTGCCAGCGAAATGGTCAAGCGTGGTAAGCATGTTGATATGGTGTTCTTTCGAGATGCCCTGTGCAACACTGCCGTTCGCCCGTGTCCAAAATGCCAGCGGACGCGATCAGCGGAATTGGGCGCTGCACCAGACGTCTTTCTGATGCCTCAACGTCTCCCAACCGAAAACGATCCCAAGCCACCATTTCACACTATGGACACAGTACTGCTGCCGACCAGAATTCTTAAAGCCTACGGTGTCGCCCCGGACGAATTCGAAGATCATCTATGGCAAGTGTCCATCGGACTGACTCGTGATGCAAGACGACGGCTGGTACGGGAAATCAGCGTTTACCACAAAGGGCAGTTAGTGGAAAGCAGAAGGTCCGCGAGATAGGCAACGATGCAAACTACACTACTTGGGTCACTGAGCAATGATGATAACAATGAACTCGATCCCCAGCTTTGGGCGGGCTCGTTCAACGGCAAAGAGAGCTCTCTTCATCAACTTGCACCGTACGTTGGGAAGCTCAAGAGCGGCATGGTGCGTGTCCTCATCTGTAAGTACACAAAGCCGGGAGATACAGTCCTTGATCCGTTCTGTGGTTCCGGTGTGGTGCCATTAGAATGCATTCTTACGGGCCGACACGCCGTAGCCAACGATCTAAGCCCTTATGCCTATGTCGTGACACGCGGAAAACTCTCTGCTCCTAGGAGCAAAGCTGAGGCCCTAAGACGCGCCACAATGCTGTCAGGGGAGGCAGAGGCGCGGTCCAAATATATGGATTTGACGATTGTACCGGACTGGGTACGGCGCTTCTTCCATCCCAACACCTTGTCGGAGATTCTTGCGGCCGTTGAGATCCTTAAGGAATGGGAAGACGATTTTCTTTTAGCGTGCTTGCTTGGGATACTGCATCACGTGCGGCCCGGCTTCCTGTCGTATCCTGCGAGCCACTTAACGCCCTACCTAAGAACCAGAAAGTATCCGCCAGAGCAATTCCCCGCGATGTACGCTTACCGTGACCTACGGTCACGGCTTCTAGCGAAAGTGGCCAGGGCTTATCGTCGCAGCTTGTTCAGTGACACAATGAACACTGTCCGGTGGCAGGTTTTTCAGCGGAATGCAATGAGCCTGCCACTTGAGAGTGAATCAATTGATGCGGTTATTTCTAGTCCTCCGTACTTCGGGGCTTTGGACTATGCACGGGACAACCGCTTGCGCCTATGGTTTCTCGGCGTATCTAGCTGGAAGGAGTTGGATCGCGCCTTGACGGCGAACGACTCAGTGTATTTGCCTCAGATGAACGCCTGTCTTTCGGAGATGTTCAGGGTCTTGAAAAGGGGTGGCCGTTGCGTGCTCGTGTTGGGAGATGTGGAGCGAAACGGCAAGAGCAGGCCCACCGCAGAGATAATCTCTGAACTTGCGTTGGAGGCCACGGGTGGTCAACTACAGACAAAGGGCATCTGGACCGACGAAGTGCCGGACATACGGCGATCAAGACGCGCGACGAAGACCACCAAGTACGAGAGAATAGTCTATATGGAGAAAGCCTAGGCGCATTCTCTTTATGAACGATAGATGCAGTAAACAGGAGAACCAATGAAAGGACGCGTTTTTTCCGGGGCCCGGCCCACCGGCCGGCAGCACCTGGGCAACTATCTGGGAGCAGTCCAGAACTACGTGGCCCTCCAGGAGGGCTACGAGACGATATACTGCGTGGTGGACCTCCACGCGCTCACCACGCTGACCGGCACCGAGCTGCTTGTCCAGAACACCTTCGACATGGTGCTCGACTGGCTGGCCGCCGGCATGGACCCCAAGCGCAGCATCATCTTCGTGCAGTCCCACGTCCCGGCCGTCAGCGAGCTTCACGTCATCCTGTCGATGATGACACCGATGTCCTGGCTGACCAGGGTGACTACCTTCAAGGAGAAGGTGCAGCAGCAGCCGGAGAACGTGAACTACCTGCTTCTCGGGTATCCTGTCCTTATGACGGCCGACATCACCCTTTACAAGGCCGACACCGTGCCGGTGGGCGAGGACCAGCTTCCCCATCTGGAGCTGGCGCGCGAGGTCGTCCGCCGCTTCAACAATCGCTTCGGGCCGGTGCTGGTCGAGCCGCAGGCCAAGCTGACCGAGTTCCCCCGCGTCCTGGGCCTCGACGGCGTACAGAAGATGAGCAAGAGCCTGGACAATCACATCGAGCTGGCCGCCGACCCGGAGACCACGTCGAAGCGGGTGATGCAGATGGTGACAGACGTGTCGCGCGTCTACCGCCGCGATCCGGGGCACCCCGAGGTATGCAACGTCTTCTCCCTGCACAAGCAGTTCAGCCCGGATGAGGCGGAGGCCATCGCCGCCGATTGCCGGGCCGCGGCCCTGGGCTGCGTCGAGTGCAAGCGCCGTCTGGCCGCCAGCCTGAACGCCTGGCTCGCCCCGTTCAGGGAGCGGCGGGCCCGGTTCGAGGCCGATCCTGATTATGTGTGGGACGTGCTGGCCGACGGGGCGAAGCGGGCCGCGGCCATCGCCTACCCCAATCTGGAGGAGATAAAGCGGGCGGTCGGGCTGCCGGTCAGCCGGGTGCTGGCCTAGCTGCCGGCCGAAGCGCCCCAACGCCGGCAAGACGGCATCTAGCGCCTTCGCTTGGCCTGCTTGACCCAGCCGGTGTACAGGTGCACGAACGGCGAAGAGGCCCGGCCGAGGATGCGCCCCTGGCGCAGGCAGTCCAGGAAGTCCTCCACCCCGTGGAAGGGGGGCATCTCCACCCGCACCTGTCCCACCTCGATAGGCATATGGCAGTCGCTTCCCGCCGTCATCGGCAGGCCGTGCCGCTGGGCGCAGGCCTTCGCCCGGGCGTTGTGCCACCAGAACACCACGCGGGCGTTCTTCACCTCCAGCGCGTCCACGCTGGGCAGGATCGACTCCAGGAACGGCTTCCCCAGGTGCGACGAGCGTACGAGGTCGAAGGGGTGGGGGACCACCACCAGCCCCCCCTGCTCGCGGATGCGGTCGCACGTCTCCTGCGGTGACAGGCCGGCTGGAATCTCGTCTCGCAGAAAGAGGCCGATGATCTCTCCGTAGGGCGTCTTTATCTCTTCACCGGGAATCACCTTGAACGGCGCGAGGGCCTGTACCTCGCGCACGTTGGCCATCGTATTGTGGTCGGTGACGGCGATGCACTCGAGGCCGCGCCGCAGGGCCGCTGCGACCAGCCGCTGAGGCGTCATATCGCAGTCGGGAGAGCAGTGCGTGTGGCAGTGCAAATCAGCCAGGATGTGTTTCGAGGTCAAGCTATCTGTCTTTCTAGGCTCTCGGTAAGTAGATATTGTTATCCATCTGGTCGCAGACCCACCGGCCATTCGGTGCGGCCTGAAGGCCGTTCACCTGCAGCCCCGGTCCCTTGAACAACATCCGAGCGCCCGCAACGTGCATCATTCCCGCCTCCATTTGCCCGTAAGCACCAGGATTAAATGATACACCATGACTGCTTCTGGGCATAGGCCCTAGCGCAAGGTACCAGGGTGCTCTGAAAATAGATTTTCATCCAGCCGTGGTCGCCCGTTTCCGGCAATGGACAAGTCTTTTCGTTGTCCAAAGTAATAGCGGGTCGACGGTGAATAGGTCTCACCACTGAGACACAGAGAGCACAACAACTAGAGGACTCTGTGTCTCGGTGCCCCTGCGGTTGTCGGACCCAAAGCACTCAAGGACGCAACACAGGGGAGAGACCCTGACAGGCGCTAGTGATGTTGGGACGACCCGACTTCCTTGATACGCACTTCCTTGATACGCAGCGCCAGCATCCCCGCCATTAGCGCCAGCGCGCCTCCCATCAAGAAAGCCATCGTGTAGTCGCCCACCGTGGCGCGCGCCAGACCGCCCAGGTATGCCGCCGAGGCCGCGCCCACCTGATGGGAGAAGAACACCCAGCCGAAAACCGTGCCCACCCGGCGGCGCCCGAAGATCTCGGCGGCGAGTGTGGCGGTTGGCGGAACAGTCGCAATATAGTCCAGCCCGAAGATGACGGCGAATACGGCCAGGCCCGGAAAGTTGCTCACAAACGGCAGCAACAGGAGCGCCAGGCCGCGGAACGAGTAGTAGCAGGCCAGCAGCTTCCGCGGATCGAAGCGGTCGGTGAGCCAGCCCGAGGCCAGCGTGCCGACGAAGTTCATCGTGCCCATCAGCGCCACCACCTCGGCGGCCATGATCTCGGGAACGCCGTGGTCGATGGAGTGGGCGATGAGATGCGTGCCGATCAGTCCGGCAGCAGTGAAGCCGCACACGAAGAACGTGCCCGCCAGCAGCCAGAACTCCGGGACGCGGAGGGCTTGCATGGTCACGTCGATGAGGCGTGCGGGATCTTGAAGTGAGGCAGAAGGCGACGCGAGCGCGCCGTAGGGCCGCAGCCCCAGTTCGGAGGGATCGTTACGCATCAGCAGCAGGGCCGGCAGCAGCGCCAGGAGGACGGCGGCCGCGAGCGCCGTCACCGCCCCGCGCCAGCCGACCGACACCACAAGCCACATCAGGAACGGCAGGAACACCAGTTGGCCGGCGGAGCTGGCCGCGCCGAACAGCCCCATCACCAGGCCGCGCCTCGCCACGAACCAGCGCGTGGCGACGGCAACGCCGAGGACCGAGGCCGTCACGCCGGTGCCGATGCCACTGACCAGCCCCCAGAGCAGGTCGAGCTGCCAGAGCTCGCTGATGGCGGCGCTGGCGGCCGTGCTGGAGCCGGCGAGGAGAAGGCCGAAGAGCATCAGGCGGCGCGGGCCGGAGCGGTCCATCAATCGCCCGGCGAACGGGCCGCAGAGGCCATAGAGCAGCAGCCCGATGGAGACGGCGAAGGAGATGGCCGCCCGGCTCCAGCCGAACTGGACCTCGAGGGGAACGATCAATACGCCGGGGGCCGAGCGCACGCCGGCCGAGACGACCAGCGTGAGGAACGTAACCGCGACGACCAGCCAGCCGTAGTACACCCTGCCGCCGAACGCCAGTCTGGACTGCACGCGCCCTGCTAAGTCGATAGCTTCCTCCCGTGATGTGCGGTAGTGTAGCAACCCCCGGCCCGCCGGTCAAGGGCGAAGCGACGCGTAAACGAGCAAACGCCGTTTGACTGTCCGCGTCGTCTATGGTACGATGCTGCCGTCAGCATCTATGTGCCATCGGCATGTACCGGCGAGAGGAGAAGAGCTGTGTCCGATATAATCGAGCCGCTGGAGGCCGAGCCCGGGGGGGCGACGGCCGCCAGCGCGGCCGACAACTGCGTGTGCCCCACCGGCAAGGTGGAGCGCTTTGTGCAGGCCTGCGTGCTCCTGTTCCTGGCCCGCGGCCCATCCCACGGATACGATCTCTTCCACGAGCTCGTCGCCTTCGACCTGGGACAGGAGCTGCCCGACCTCGCCACACTTTACAAGAACTTGCGCCGAATGGAGGCCCGCGGCCTCGTGACCTCCCAGTGGCAAGCCGGCGCGGCTGGCCCCGGCCGGCGCGGGTACCGATTGACCCCCAAGGGACAGCAGTACCTGGAGAGGTGGGTGCAGGCGCTGGCCCACGGCCGGAGCCTCATCGATCGGTTCCTGGCCGAGAAAGGGCGACTGGCTTCACTGCACGATGCACAGCGACTACCCGCCACGGGCCCGGAAGCGGGTGAAAGAGAGGGCTAGCTTCGATGGACACCGCCACCCCTGCTGCACCAGGGCGGCCGCAGGAAGCCGCCAGCGACTTCATCAGGGCATTGCACAAGGTGGTCTTCGGTGGCAACATCTACAATCGCACGGAGTTCGCGGGCGCATTCGGTGACCTGGGGACCTTCATCCCCTTCGTGGTAGCCTATATCACCATCAACAAGATGGACCCCCTGGGCATTCTGCTCGCCTTTGGCCTCTTCAAGATCTATGTCGGCCTGCTGTTCAAGACGCCGATGCCCGTGCAGCCGATGAAGGCTATCGGCGGGGCGGCCATCGCCAATCCCGCCGGCATCACCCACGGCATGATCTGGGGATCGGGCATCTTCACCGCCGTTTTCTGGACCCTGATGGGGCTGACGGGCGCCATCGAGTGGCTGGCCAAGATAACGAGCAAACCCGTCATCCGCGGCATCATGCTCGGCCTCGGCATCTCCTTCGTCGTAGAGGGGCTGGGCCTGATGCGGAGCAACATACCGCTGGCCGTGCTCGGCCTAGTGCTGACCTTTGTCTTCCTCACCAGCCAGCGCGTGCCGGCGATGCTGCTTCTCCTGGTCGTGGGCATCGCCTCCTCATTCGTCCTCGATCCAACTCTCTTCGGCCAATTGGGGCAGATTTCCCTGCGCTTCCGGCTGCCGGAGCTTGCCCTCGGCCAGATGAGCTGGAATGAGCTGCTGTGGGGCAGCATTATCCTCGGCATTCCGCAGGCCCCGCTCACGTTGGGCAACGCTATCCTGGGGGTGGCCGCGGAGAACAACGAGCTGTTCCCGGACCACGAAGTGAAGGTCAGGACCGTGGCCCTGGACCACGGTCCTGATGAACTTCGTCAGCGCCGCCATCGGCGGCATACCGATGTGTCACGGCGCCGGTGGCATGGCAGGCCACGTCCGCTTCGGTGCCCGCACCGGCGGCGCGCTGGTGATCCTGGGAGTGATCGTCCTCTTCCTGGGCCTCTTCCTCAGCGATTCGGTGGCCCTGCTCTTCGGCATGATTCCCCACGCTATTCTGGGAGTGATCCTGTTTTTCACTGGCCTGGAGCTGGCGGCTATCGTGCGGGATATCGGATCCAAGAAGGAAGATGTGTACGTGATGCTGGTGACGGGCGGCATCGCCATCGTGAACATGGGGGTAGCTTTCGCTGCCGGTGTAGTCCTCTACTGCGCGCTACAGCAGAAGTGGGTCAGGATATGAGAGGCGACGGCTCTGGCGCTCGCCTCTCATACCATCGCGGCTAACCCAACAGGTCGCTGCGACCGCTCAGCACCGGTGCTGCCCTGCCGCCCGCCTGCCGGGTCGCCATCGGACCACCATATGGCTGGCACTCCGGGGTCTGCTATAATGACGTTGCCGCCACGATAAGGAGAACATGTTGGCCAATGAGGAACGTTCCGACCTGTTGAGCCTCTCCCCTTCGGAGATGGAGGACCTTCTGCGCTCGGTCAGCGAGCCCCCCTTCCGCGCGAAGCAGGTCTTTCAATGGATTTACCACGACCTGGCCACCGATATCGCCCGGATGACCAACCTGCCCAAGCCGCTGCGGGACAGGCTGGGTGCGGCCGCCTATCTGAGCCCGGTCGAGCCTGTCACCGAGACCCTCTCCGAGGACAAGCTGACCCGCAAGGTGCTGCTGCGCCTCCAGGACGGCCGGACCATCGAGTCCGTGCTGCTGCTGTACCCCGACCCGGCGCGGCCGCGGCGGACGGTTTGCGCCTCGTCACAGGTCGGATGCGCCCTGGGGTGCACCCTCTGCGCCACCGGCCGGGGCGGCTTCGAGCGCAACCTATCGGCGGGAGAGATCGTGGGCCAGGTGCTGTACTTCGCCCGCCGGGTGAGGGCCGCCGAGGGACCCGAGGCGCACATCACCAACATCGTGTTCATGGGCCAGGGCGAGCCGCTGGCCAACTTCGAGCAGGTGTGGAAGGCCATCGAGATACTCAATTCGCCCTACGGCTTCAACCTGGGAGCCCGTCACGTTACCATATCGACCGTGGGGATCGTGCCGCGCATACGTGAGCTGGCCCAGAAGCACCTCCAGGTGGGACTGGCCGTCTCGCTGCACGCTCCCAATGACGCGCTCCGCAGCCGGCTGGTGCCCGTAAACCAGACCTACCCCATCGAGCAACTGCTCGCGGCCTGCCGGGAATACGCCGAGGTCACCCACCGGCGCGTCACCTTCGAGTATGCCCTCCTCGACGGCGTGAACGACAGCATTGCCCAGGCCCGCGAGCTGGCGTCGCTACTGCGGGGGCTCCTGTGCCACGTTAACCTCATCCCCTTCAATCCGGTGCAGGGCTGCGACTTCCGGCCGTCCCCGATGGAGCGGATTCTAGCCTTCGAGAGCGAGCTGCGCAGTCGCGGCATAGCCACCACGCTGCGGGTCGAGCGGGGCAGGCGCATCGAGGCCGCCTGCGGGCAACTGCGAGGCCGCCGCAGGGAGGAGAAGGAGGCAGGCCGGGCTGCCACCGCACCCGCTAGTCGCGCCGCACCACCGCGTCGCGGCGGCCGCCCCGCCGCAGGCGAACGCCCTTCGGCGCCCGGCGGCAGGTGGACTGCCGGCAGCCTGCCTCAGAGGCCCGCCGGTGAGCGGCGCGCCGCGGCTCCCCCAGGACGTGGCACAGCGGGAGGCCCATCCGGGAAATTCGCTCCGCCACGTCCGCCGCAGGAGAAGCGAGTAGCCGGCGGCAAGGCTGGCGGCCGGCGGCAACCTTCTTCTGCCGAAGGCGAGGCGCCCACGAGGTCCTTCGCACCGCCGTGGCGTGGCGGAAAGCCCAGTGGCCGGCAGGGAGGCGAGGGCAGGCAGAAGGGCAAAGCGCCTCAAGCTAGGACTCAAGAAGGCGGCCAGCGAGGCCGGCCGCCTTCAGATCGAAATCGCGGGTCAGAGAAAGGTCGTCGCGCCCCTTCTCGACCGCCCCGCAGCGGGCACGCGCCCAGGGGGGCTAATCGTCGGAGCGATTCATCCCGCTGAAGCGCAACACCAGGTACAGCAGGGTCAGCAGCGCCTGCACGGTTGCCGCGACGTAGGTCAGGGCGGCCGCGCTCAGCACCGACTTAGCCCCCTGTAGCTCCACCGGGCTCACCAGGCCATTCGCCTGCAGGGCCTTCAGTGCCCGCCCGCTGGCGTTGAGCTCGATGGGCAGGGTGAGCAGAGAGAAGGCCACCGCTGCACCGAAGAGCACGATTCCCACCAGCACCAGTGGAGACGCCTGGACGAAGATGCCGATGATGGCCATCCATACGCCCAGGTTCGAGCCGATATTGGCCACCGGCACTAGGGGAGCGCGCAGCCGCATCGGTATATAAGAGACATCGACGTGCTGGTAAGCATGGCCCACCTCGTGGGCAGCCACGCCCAGCGCGGCCACGGACGGCACCCCGTATACCCCCTCGGAAAGCCGGAGAACGCGGCTGCCGGGGTCGTAGTGGTCGGTCAGGTCCCCCTGCGTAGCCTCCACGGGAACGTTAGACAGGCCCGCCGCGTCCAACAACCGCCGCGCCACCTGCGCTCCGGTCATGTTGTACATATTGCGGACCTGCGAATACTTCTGGTATGTACCCTTCACCTTGAACTGTGAGTAGATGAGCAGGATGATCGCCGGAAGGGTAATAATTAGATAGAGAGGATCGAAAATCACTCGTTCCTCCTTGCCTCACTTTGTTTCACAAATAAATCTAACGACATATACATCGCACCGCAATTTTACCATAACTGTTGCGGCTGTTCAACGACTTGTCCGCAAATCACAGGTATGGCATACTCCACTGGCGCGGCAACCTAACGGCCGTGTCGACTTCGCGCAAGATTCCCGGCAAGGAGCAACTATGCTGCACGACCTGCTGCTAGACCTGGTGGCCATTCCCGGCCCCTCGGGCGACGAAGCCCGCGTGGCCCAGCGCCTACACCGCGAGCTGGCGCCTTTCGCGGACGAGGTGAGCATGGACAAGATGGGCAATGTCATCGCCCGCAAGGACGGTGCCGA
Organism: Chloroflexota bacterium; assembly: GCA_023475235.1. GTDB lineage: Bacteria > Chloroflexota > UBA6077 > FW602-bin22 > JAMCWG01 > JAMCWG01. The sequence goes on along the minus strand of JAMCWG010000103.1, from coordinate 12,925 downwards.
CCCGGTCCGCTCGCTGATGCTCATCGCCCACACCGACGAGGTCAGCCTGGTGGTCCAGCGGGTGGACGAGGTGGTGTGGTTCGATATCGTGGGCTGGATCGACCCGGCCTGCCTGATGGGGACGCCGGTGGTGGTACTGACCGATAACGGCGAGGTGCCCGGCGTGGTCTGCTCCAGCAGCGCCCATTCCCCAACCCGCGACGACGGCGGCGAGCTGTGGATCGACGTGGGAGAACGGACCGCGGACGTGTCGGTGGGCGACCCCATCGTCTTCGCTCCCAATGCCCGCTGGCTGGGCGAGCATGTCCTGGCCAGCAAGGCCATCGACGACCGCATCGGCTGTGCCATCCTGGTGGAGGTGGCCCGGCGACTAGAGGGCGTGCCGCGGCACACCATCTACTTCGCCGGCGTGGTCCAGGAAGAGGTGGGCTCCTTCGGAGCGCGCTTCGTGGCCGAAAAGCTGCGGCCTGACTGGGCCATCGCCATCGACACCACCGGGGCCAGGGACGCCCGGGCCGACCGCTATCGTGAAGTCGCCATCGGCAGCGGGCCGGTGGTCCGCCGCTTCCAGATGGCCCAGCCCACCTCCCTGTACCCGGCTGTCGTGCTCTTCCCGAGCAAGCGCCTGAGCAAGCTGCTCATCGCCTCGGCCCAGGAACTGTCGCTGCCCGTGAGCCAGGACGCCTTCCGGCACACCTTCACCGACACCGCGCTGGTGCAGTTGGCCAGCCCGGAGACGGAGTGCGCCAACCTTCACATACCGCGGCGCTACTCCCACTCCCCTTACGAGGTGGTCGACCTCCGAGACGCAGAGCGGGCAGTGGACATCCTGCTGCGGACCATAGAGAAGCTCGACTGAGCCGGATAAGCCTCCGATCACAGTCAGAGGCTAGTGACCAGTCACACACGGAGTGATGGGTGTCATTCTGAGCCGAAGCGCAGCGGTCGCAGACTCGCCTGCTTTACGAGTCTTTTCCTAATTTCAAGCAAGTGTCGGTATTGCCAATCTCGTTCTTTGGCCACGGCAGCATCGGCATCAGATGGGTTGGTGGCTCTATGGATAGCCTGTAAGGCATAATTTGCAGCACCAATAGAATGAGTGGGAACATGTGCAGTTGCCACCGCTTGACCTGCAGCACGAGCAGCAGAGCGAGCCGCATTATCCTCTCCTACTTCACGAGCAGCAGCATGAGATGTAAGCGAAGCCTTGCGTACGTCAGCCATCTTAAACACCCCTGTACTTATCCATGCTTGGAGTGCTTCGATAGCGTTTCGAGGGCGATGGTCTTCTGGATATTTATCCTCAAAGTATGGCATGACACGCTCGACACAATTAATTGCCCAGACGGCTAATGTTTTATGGTCAGTTTTCCTCATAAGCTCTACAGTTGCCTCGTCTTTGTGTGTAATTGAAAATCTGGATTTTTCTTTCATATTCTCACCCCCACGTTTGACAGGTTCTATCATTACGAATTGGGGTCTTAGTCTCACCGTCTAAAGTATATCCAAGTGGACATATTATTCATAATCACCGTGGTGAACCACTAGGCCGACGCCGCTTTGCCATCTCGGCGGCGGGGAACGGCGTCTGCGCGTGGAGTGCACGGCGGTGCGCCTTCATCAAGGCCGGCAGATGGATCGGCCATTACCGAGTGACCAGCGGAGGACCCCGTGCATAGTCCGGCAGGCGACGCGGCACGGCCCGAGGTGCTATCATAGGCCGAGGCAGGTCGAGGCACGACCGGCCCGTACCGGAAACAGTCGAGGAGATAGGAAATGGGACTGAAGCAGGAGCTCACCGAGCTGGCGAAGGGCCAGGGGGCGGCACTGGTCGGGGTAGCATCGCCCGACCGCTTCGAGGGCGCGCCGCGCGGGCATCACCCGCGCGACTTCGTGCCCGGGGTTAAGTCGGTGGTCAGCGTGGGAATGAAGATTCCCGAGCTGCTCTGGGACTGGGAAGACCTGCTGAAGGGCGCTGAGTTCGTGCCCGCGGAGGCGCGGATGGAAGTATTACAGGGCTACCTTTACCAGGAGATGGGCTACAACCTGATCAACGAGGCGCTGGCGCAGCTTGCCCTCCGGCTGACCACCTTCCTTGAGCTGCAGGGGCACCGCTCCTTCTACTTCTCCCCGGTTACCCGCGGCGGTGCAGCAGACAGGATCCCATTCGGGCGCGGCCTCATCTCCCATCGCCACGCCGCCGTACGGGCCGGCCTGGGCGAGTTCGGACTGAACAACATCGTAGTCACGCCGCAGTTCGGGCCCCACGTCCGCTTCGTCACCGTGCTCACCGAAGCCGAGCTTCCTGCTGATCCCCTCCTGGCGGAGAAGGCCTGCCTGGGGGTCGGCTGCTCCATCTGCGTGGAGGATTGCCCCGGCGCCATCAGCCTGCGGGACGGCTTCGATCAGCGAGCGGTCTGGTACGATACGCCCGCCCGCACCGACATACCCAAGTGCCGTGAGGCGCGCAGCGTGCATTTCTGCCTGGGCCGGTGTATGCGCAAGTGCCCGGTGGGACGCATCGGCTCGCCGGAAGATCGGGCCGCCACCCGATGAGCTTCATAACCGGCGAGATGCTGGGTGAGTGGGAGGAGCGGTATGGCCGCCCGCGCGTCCTGCAGTGGCGCTGGCCCGTGACGCCGGGAGACGTGGCCGGCGTCCGGGCCAGCCAGAAGCGGGGACGGGCCCACGACATCACCATGTTCATCTTCCGGCGCGGCCGGCTGGCCCTTATCCACAAGCCCTTCCACGAGCGCGGCGTCTACCGTGCCCCCAGCGGCGGGCTGGAGCCAGGCGAGACGCTGGAGGCCGGCGCCGCCCGCGAGGCCTGGGAGGAGACCGGCCTGGACATCGCCCTCGAGCGCTACCTGCTGCGCATCGAGGCCTGCTTCGACGCCGGCGGCGACGTGGTCCGCTGGACCACCCATATCTTTCAGGCCCGTGCCGTCGGCGGCCGGCTGGAGCCCCACGATCACCACGAGATCGCCAGGGCCCGGTATGCCACCATCGAAGAGCTGCAGGGCCCGATACGGGCGGCGCTCCTGCGGACGGGCCGGCGGCTGCTTACATATCGGGCAGCCCTCACCGACGAGGCGGTGGCGATGCTCTCGGAGCCTGCCGTGGGCGCGGCCAGGGGGTAGCCGGTGCGCCCGCCCCTCATCATCGATGGCTACAACGTCCTGCACGAGAATCCACAGCTTGCCCAATTGTCCCGTCGCAGCATGGAAGAGGGCCGCGAGATGCTGGTGAGCTACCTGAGCGCGAAGGCCGGCCGCTACGACATTACGGTGGTATTCGACGGCTGGCAGCACGGCGGGCCGGCCGAGACGGCGGAGCGGGTCCGCGGTGTGCGGGTGGTGTACTCGAAGCTGGGCGAGCGCGCCGACGAGGTGATCAAGCGGCTCATCGATCGCGCCCCGCCCCAAGCCATCGTGGTGTCGAACGACATCGAGATTCGGACCTATGCCGAGCGCGCTGGCTGCCAGGTGGCCCGGCCCGACCAGTTGACACGTATTGCGTCTGAGAGGCCGGTCCAAGAGAACGACCGACGGGTGAGCAGCGAAAAGCGCGGGCCGGCACAGCGCCCGAAAAGGCGGCGCAGCCCCCCGCCGTGGCGTTTCTGAGGATAGACTAAAGGGCCAGGACATCCCTCGTCGCGACGACGAAAACGGCGGTCATCGTGAGGGCCGAGGCGATGCACCAGGGGCAGACGGCGTACAGGACGAAGAACTCCACATAGGTCAGAAAGGCGGAGTACAGGATGCCGACCAGCGCCAGGCCGAAGACCGTCAGCGCCAGCGCCGAGTCGTACCGAGGATAGCCCCAGCGGGCCAGCGTCAGGCTGGTGATGCTGCCGTAGCCCAGGACGCCCAGGAGCGGCACCGGAACGCCGGCGACGTGTGCGAAGGTGCTGGCGGCCACGATGTCGCAGCCGCCCAGCCCCTCGCACAACAGGCGCGAGCCGCTCAAGTAGATGTACGACAGGTACAGAGAAATACCCAGCCCGAGCATGCACAGGATGAGGCTTGGGAGCCCCTGCCGGGCTTCGATCCGTTGCTCGACACTCATCCCGCTGGCTATCCGCTACTTCTGCAGCTCTTCGTCGATAATGCGCTTGTACACATCAAGTGGCGCCAGCCCTTCGGTGACCCGGCCGTTGATGACCAGGGTGGGCACGCCCTTGAAGCCGAGCTTCTTTCCCTCTTCCATATCCGCGTTGACCTTGGCCGCCGTCTTTCCAGAGTCGAGGCACGCGGCGAAGGCCTGCCCGTCGAGACCGACCTGGCCGGCGTACTTCAGCAGATTGGCCCGACTGAAGCCTCCCGGAGCCTGCTGATTATCGTAAAGCTTATCGTGATACGGCCAGAACTTGTTGGCCTCGGCGGCACATTCGGCGGCCTGAGCGGCGCTCGCCGACTCGGGACCCAGCACCGGGAAATACTTGTATTCGAACCTGACTTTGCCCGTTTTCAGGTACATATCTTCCAGTTGGCGCTCAACCGTACCGGCGAGCTGACGGCAATACGGTCACCTGAAGTCGGAAAAGTTGAGCACCACTACCTTGGCATCTGCCGGCCCGATACTTGTGCCCTGGGCCAGCCCTGCCCTGTCGCCGCCCGCCGGTGAGCTCGCGGCCTGCAGGCCGACTACCGCCAGCGCGCCCACGATTACCAGTGCCAGAACAACCACCCCGGCGATGATCATCGGCGAGAAGGTACGTTTCTTGCTGGCGTTGGCTGGCTCCCCGCCCTTCGCCCTGGGCTTACCTGATGATCCCGGCATATCCTCTTATCCTCCTGAAAGGTCCTCACTTCAAAATTGTACACAATTTTACCATAACCCTGTACCCCGGACAAGGTTGTCGACGATTTGCTGCCGGACAGGGGGTTGTTCATGCAGACCAGGACGCGTATATTAGAGGTAGAAGGATGAACGCACGGGTCACTTGCGACCGGGAGGTAGTAGCAATGGACCTGCTAGAAAGCTTGAGAATGGCGCTGCGTAGCCTGTCCGCCAACAAATTGCGTGCTTCTCTCACCATGCTGGGAATGATCATTGGTGTAGCCGCTGTTATCGCCTTGATGGCGATTGGGCAGGGTGCCCAGGCTTCCATTTTGGACCGGATTCGGGGCATAGGCACCAACCTGCTCTTCGTCACACCTGGCTCTGCTCAGCAGGGAGGCTTCAGCTTCGGGGCAGGGTCGGCGCCCACCTTGACCCTGCAGGATGCGCAGGCCATCGCGGCCGATGTCCCTAATATCGTCGCGGTAGCCCCCGAAATCGACCTCCGGAGGCAGGTAGTCTACGAACGTAACAACACCAACACCCGTATCCTGGGCACCACGCCGGAATACCAGGACGTGCGAAATTTCCATCCCGTTGAGGGAGACTTCATCAGCCAGTCCGATATTGATGGCCGAATCAAGGTCGCTTCGCTGGGGAGCACGACTGCCCAGACACTTTTCGACGGCTCGGACCCAGTTGGGCAGGAGATCAAGGTCGCTGGCATCGACTTTCGGGTGATAGGGCTAATGGAGACCAAAGGCTCCCAGGCATTGGGGAATCAGGATGACGTGGTGATCGTGCCCCTTACGACCCTTGCCGAGACCCTCGGTAGCCAGCTCACGCCCAGCGGCGGGCTGGTGGTCCAAACGATCAACGTGGAGGTTTCCGACGAGAGTCTGATGCCGCAGGCCACTGCGGACATAAGCAACCTACTGCTGGAACGGCACCGGGTGACCCAGGCTGATTTCACCATCCGCAGCCAGGAGGATACGATTGCCGCTCTGCAGACAGTGACGCAGACGTTTACCCTGCTGCTGGGAGCAATCGCTGGCATCTCCCTGGTGGTGGGGGGCATCGGCATCATGAACATTATGCTGGTCTCGGTAACCGAGCGCACGCGGGAGATTGGCATCCGCAAGGCCCTTGGCGCCAAGCGGAGCGATATCCTGGTGCAGTTTATGATCGAGGCAGTAGTGGTCAGCGTCATGGGAGGGCTGATGGGCGTAGCGCTTGGCGTTGGCATATCGGAGTTCACGTCCGGGATTTCGCTGGGCGGGCAGCCGCTTCGCCCACTGGTAACCGTGGATTCCATAGCCCTGGCCTTCGGAGTATCGGCGGGGATCGGTGTTTTCTTCGGCATCTACCCGGCCAGCCGGGCCGCCGCCTTGAACCCGATTGATGCCCTGCGCTACGAGTGAGCAGTCCAATCGTTCGCCGCATCCCAATAGTGGTCTACGATCAGGGATCGCTGCTCGACCAGGCCGGCCGTCAGCGGCCCTGCTCCAGGAGGCGGCCCACCCACGCGTCCCGTATGCCGGACAAGGACGGCAAGGGCGGCCCAATAAGCGGGCGAACATAACTCAGGAAGACCTCCGTGACAAAGCTGCCGTCATTCTCGAAATACTCGGCGGGAAGGAGACGCTCCCGGTTGGCGATGGCGCTTATCGGCGCCAGGCCCGTACGGCACCGGTAAGCGGGCCCGTCCTCACGCACCAGCGTCACCATCTGGTCTGTCTCGCCGGCCAGGGCGTAGCGGATGGCGGCCCGCCCCACTTCGTAGGCTTCACTACGGTCTACCTTCGACACGCAGGCGGCGAAGCTCCGCTGCAGGGTCCCCGGCCGCTCCCACCGCGTGATAAGGCCGAGCTCCTGCTCGACCAGCCTGGTCAAGGCTACCGCCACGCCGGCCAGTCGAGGATGGCCGAAAGCATCCGTGAGTGCACTGTCGGGGAGCTGCCCAACGGGATGGCCTGCCGCGTCCCGCAGGGTCTCACCCGCCACCACCAGCACATATCCCTCCGACCGATAGGCGTCCTTCACCTCCGAAAGAAAGCGGTCGGCGTGGAAGGGCCGCTCCGGCACGCATATGATGTGGGGCGCAGCGGGGCCGGAGCGGCGGCGCGCCAGGGCCGAGGCCGCGGCCAGCCAGCCGGCATTCCGTCCCATCACTTCCATAACCTTCACCTGATAGGCGGAGGCCATGCTGCGGCTGTCCATTCCGGAATAGCCCGCCGCGAGCGCAATGAAGCGGGCCGCGCTCCCGTAGCCGGGACAGTGGTCGGTGCAGGGCAGATCGTTGTCGATGGTCTTCGGGATGGCGATGGCCCGTAGCTCGTGGCCGGCTGCCCTGGCGGCCAGGGACAGCCGGTGGGTTGTATCGGCCGAGTCGTTGCCGCCGATGTACAGGAAGTAGCGGATGTTGTGAGCGCGCATTACGGACAGGGCGCGCTCGACGTCGGCATCGCTCAGCTTGTGGCGGCACGAGCCCAGGGCAGCGCCCGGCATCCGGCCCACCCCTGCCAAGCGACGCTGGCCCTGAGGGGACAAATCGATGAAGTCCTCTTTCAGCAAGCCCTCGATCCCGCAGCGAGCGCCATAAACGGCCTCGATTTCCGGGTGCAGGCTTGCTTCCTCGATTACGCCCTGCAGGCTGGCGTTCATCACGGCCGTGATGCCGCCGGATTGCCCCACTACCAACCTGCCTCGCAGACCAGACATCAGACACGCCTCCTAAACCCAGTGAAAGAAAGGGACCACCGCGCCGCATGCGCCGGCCGATCTGCGCATATGATCCGCGTCGGTCCCCCCGCCGTTTCGTTACTTACCCGATCTCCCCTGATACGGCGAGAAATGCATACCGGGGTATCGTAGGCGTTCGCCGGTTCGCAGTCAACGTGCGCGCCTTCATAGCCACCGGAAGGCCGGTAACGATATAATCTGTGCGTAGGAGGAAGAAGGCGTGCCTCAAGGCCTGGGGATAGTCCTCGATTTTGCCGTTGCGCTGGGCGTCGCGTTCGGCGCCGGGATGGTGGCGCTGCGGCTGCGCCAGCCGGTGATTGTGGGCTATCTGCTGGCCGGCGTGCTGGTCGGGCCCCACGCCCTCGGCCTAGTGCACGATCCCAACCAGGTGAACGTGCTCGCCGAGCTGGGCGTCGCCTTGCTGATGTTCGCCGTCGGGGTGAACAACTCGCTGGAGGAAATCCGGCAGGTCCAGATGGTGGCCGTTCTGGGCGGCGTCCTGCAGGTGCTGGCCACCATCGGCCTGGGCCTCGCCGTCGGTCCGTACCTCGGGCTGGATATCCCGCGTTCCATCTTCCTGGGGAGCGTGCTGGCCCTGAGCAGCACAATGGTCGTGATGCGCATCCTACAGTCCCGCGGCGAGGCATACTCGCTGCCCGGCCGGGTGACCCTGGGCATCCTGGTGGTCCAGGACCTCAGCGTGGTGCCGATGATGGTGATCCTGCCGACCCTGGCCGTGCCCAGCGGCAATCCATGGGGTGACCTGGCCCTGGCGGGGGTGAAAGCCGCCGTCTTCCTGTTGGTCACCGTGTTTCTCGGCACCAGGCTCGTCCCAGCCCTGCTGTTCCGCGTCGCCGCCACCCACTCGCGGGAGCTGTTCCTCCTCGCGGTGCTGGGCCTCTGCCTGGGGGCAGCCATCGGCACGTTCCTGTTCGGCCTCTCGCTGGCCTTCGGCGCCTTCGTGGCCGGGCTCCTGGTGAGCGAGAGCGACCTGCGCCACCAGATTCTGGCGGAGGTCGTGCCCCTGCGCGATGTCTTCGCCACGTTGTTCTTCGTGTCTATGGGTATGCTCCTCAATCCGGTGTTTGTCCTCGAGCACCTGGAGACCCTGGCCATCGTCGTTTTGCTGGCCGTGCTGGGGAAAGGGGTGATAAGCACCCTCATCACGATGGCATTCCGGTATGCAGGGAGGATCGCCGTCTCGGTCGGCGTTGCGCTGGCGCAGATGGGAGAGTTCTCGTTCGTGCTAGCGGGACTGGGCCTGCAGCGCCAGCTCATCCCGCTGGAGCTGTACGATCTCATCATCGCCATGCCCAGGGTCACCATGCTCTTCACCCCCTCTCTCATCGCCGCCACGCCGGGCATATACCGCGCCCTGGCGAGGGCGCCACGGCTGGGCGGCGTCCTGGGAGAGGACGCCGAGCCGCCCGCCGCCGAGCCCGTGACGAGGCTGACCAACCACGTGGTCATCTGTGGCTACGGCGACGTAGGAGAAGCACTGGCGGCCACCCTGCGCACCAGGAACTTCAAGTACTTCGTGATCGAGTACGACCCCTACATAGTGCGGCGGCTGCGGGAGGAGGGCGTGCCCACGGCTTACGGCGATGCCGGTAACATTCACGTGCTCGCCCAGGCCAATCTGCCGCAGGCCCGAGTGCTGGCCGTGACTATGTTCGATTCGATCACCGCCGAGCTGGCCGTACGCAACGCGCTGGCCATCAATCCGCGGCTGGACGTGATCGCGCGCGCCCGCACGGCATATGCGCGGGAAACGCTCGTGGCGGCTGGAGCGGAGGAGGTGGTCGAGCCCCCATTCGAGGCAGCGCTGGAGATCATCCGGCATACGCTGCACCGCTTCGGCGTCTCCAGCCAGGAGACGCAATACCTGGTGAACCACCTGCGCGAGGAACGCTACCGGGGCAGGGCCAGCACTGCCCTGTGACATGGGATCGAGAAGACCTGCACTCGTATCTGGCACTGCCGCGGCCGGGAAATCACGCGGAAACCTCGTCCTGGAGCATAATGATCCACGCCTCCGCCAGTTGCTCTATCGTGTTCACGTTAAAGAACGAGCGTAGCTGGGGATCGAGCCGGCGCAGGGTCTTCTCTTCGAGGTGACTCACCCTCACTTCGGGGAAGAAATCCAGTATCTTTCTCTCCTGTCTCTCGATGAGCGCCCGCATCGGCCCCAGACAATTCTTCCCATAGATGGCGTGCAGGGGCTCGAAGAAATGGTCGAAGCGTGGAATCAACACATCATAATCGCGCGGCCGCTCCAGCATATACCGGAGCAAAGGGGCAGAGAGGAATGGCATATCCCCCGCCACCACCAGGCAGTGCTCGCTCGACGCGTGGACCAGTCCGGTGTAGATGCCGCCCAGGGAGCCCATCCCCGGATAGGCATCCGGCAGCCAGATGGCCTCCGGCAGCACCTCTTGCCACTGCCGGTTGGCCACCACGATGAGCTCATCGCACAGCGAGCCGATGGCCTGTCCGACCTGTGCGAGCAGCGGCTTTCCCCGGCCCAGCGTGAGCCGCGTCTTGTCCACGCCGAGCCGGCGGCTTTGCCCGCCGGCCAGGATAATGCCACTGGTGGGCGGATATGCCATTTCCTGTGTCGCGCCCCCTCAGTTTCCTATCCCAATTGCCGGGCCGGGCTAAACGTGCAGCGGCCGCCCGTGCAACACGTGGGCAGCCTCGCCGATCGCCTCGACCATCGTCGGATGGGCGCGAATGACCTCCTCCAGGTCGCCGATGGTGGCCTCGAAGTTCATCGCCAGGACCATCTCGCCAATGAGCTCGCTCGCCCGCGCCCCGACAATATGCGCGCCCACCAGTCTGTCGTTGCGGGCATCGGCCACCAGCTTGACGGCCCCCGCCCATTCGCCCAGGGCATGGGCCCGCCCCAGCGCCCGCATCGGGAAGACGCCGGTCGTGACCTGGATGCCCGCCTGCTTCGCCCCTTCTTCGGTGTAGCCGACGCTGGCCACCTCCGGCGAGGTGAACGTGCAGCGCGGCACCACCGCATAGTCCATGACGCGGCGCTGTCCCATCGCGTTCTCCGCGGCTACCGTCCCCTCGGCGGAGGCCACGTGGGCCAGCAGTATCTTCCCGACGACATCGCCGGCCGCGTATATGCCGGGCACGTTCGTCTCCATCCGCTCGTTCACCTGCACCCGGCCCCGCTCGACGCGCAGACCGGCGCCCTCCAGGCCGATGCCGGCGCTGTTGAAGCTGCGGCCAATGCTGACCAGCAGCCGGTCGGCGGCGATCTGCTGCCCCCCTGACATATCGATCAGACAGCCGTCGCCCTGCCGCGTGACCTTCTCCACCTTGCTGTTAGTCTGGACTTTGACCTTTTTCTTCTTGAGCTCGCGCTCCACGATCTGGCTGATCTCGGCGTCCTCGGTGGGCAGCACCTGCGACATCATTTCCACGATGGTCACCTGCGTGCCGAGCGCGGCGAAATAAGTGGCGAACTCGCAGCCCAGGGCCCCCGCGCCGATGATGAGCATGCTGGCCGGGACCTCCTGCAGGTCGAGCACGTCGTTGCTATCGAGGATATGGGTGCCGTCGAACATTATCCCCGGCAGCTCGGCCGGCTCGGAGCCGGTGGACACGAGCACCGACCTGGCCTCGATGCGCTCGTGGGCGCCATCCGGCTTCTCGACGGACACCACGTTTGGCTCCGCCAGGCGGCCGACCCCCGTGACCAGGCGCACCTTGGCCCGCTTGAGCAGGAATTCGACCCCCCGCGTGAGCTGCTCCACCACCTTGTCCTTGCGGGCCACTATTTGCGGCAGGTCGGCCGAGACGTCCGCCGCCTTGACCCCATAATCTGCCGCGCGACGGCAGTGGTCCAGGACTTCCGCCGAAGTCAGCAGGCTCTTGGTAGGGACGCACCCCCGGCGCAGGCAAGTCCCGCCCACGCGCTCCCGCTCCACCAGGCCCACCTGGCCTCCAAGCTGGGCCGCTCGCAGCGCGGCCACGTAGCCCGCCGGCCCGCCGCCTATGATCACCAAGTCCAGCATCGCAGATAACCTCTCAGCGTTCCTATTCCGATGGCAGTGTGTGCTGGTAATGCTCCGCATCCAGGAGCTTGTCCGCCTGCCCGGGGTCGGCAAGCTCTATCTCCAGCATCCAGCCTTCGCCATAGGGGTCCTGGTTGACCAGCTCCGGGTGGTCCTCCAGCTTCTTGTTCACGGCCTTCACCACGCCGGAGAGGGGCGAGAACAGGTCCGAGGCGGCCTTCACCGACTCGATCGTCCCGAAGCGGCCGAACTGGGCCACCTCCGCTCCAACTTCAGGCAGCTCGGCAAATACCACGTCGCCCAACTGGTCTTGAGCGTAGTCGGTGATGCCGATTACTGCCCGATTGCTCTGAATACGGGCCCACTCGTGTTCTTTGCTGTACTTCAACTCGGGGGGAAACTGCATCTTCTAACTCCACTCGCGCGTCATGGGACGCGGAAATCAAACGGATTATAGCATCCGCCTTGGGAGGGGACAATGCGAACTGCCGGCCATCTAGCGTCTTTTCATTGTCACCCTGAGCCGAAGGTCGAAGATACCGACGCCTAAGGTGTCGGTGCGAAGGGTATCAACCGTCGTTCAGCCGGGATTCTTCCCCGCCTGCGGCGGATCAGAACGACATCAAGACGGACTTTGGAAAGGCCCTCCCGGCAGGCCCTCTCGACTTGTCAGATGCCTTCGGCAATCCACGGAGGAGGCTCGCACGCAGCGGCAGCGCTGGCGGGCTGCCGGCTGGCGTAGACGATCTCCCCATCGTGCCACTCCGGCTCGCCTGCGAACAGCTCTGCCATTCGGCGGTACCGCGCGTCTTGCTCGGGACTATTGGCATTCGCGACGTATGATTCTTTGTCCTCGAACACCACCGCCAGCGCCTGCCCGTGCTGCGACCCGTCTCACCTGGCCTGTCTGGATGGCGCTCCCGCGCCGTGCACGCCGCCATATTCGACTGTACCCCGCTCCGCCTGCGGGCAGCGGCGCGGCTACCGGCTGCCGGCGGGCGTCTTCTTGGTGACCTTTATGACGTGGGCTCTATCCTGCAGAGAGACGGGCAGCAACCTGCGGGCCTCCGCCTCGGTCTCGGCCTCCACGGTGCCCCACGCCCTGTGCACGCCGACTTCACAGCCCCAGTCAAAATCGCCCAGGAATTCCGGCCCTCTCTCCATCAGCTTTTCAACCGAGGGCACGCACTCGCCCTCTTCGTGCTCCAGCTCGATCAAGTACTTGGCCACCGTCATTCACTCCTTTTCGCTGCTGTGTTCTTCGCTGCTGTGCTGCTGGTAGTGACCACGAGGGAGGGGGATTAGCCGGCCAAAGCTCACTATCGGCGGGGCCATCCTCGGGTCGACTACAATTCACGCGTCCCTTGTAT
>JAMCWG010000178.1 GCA_023475235.1 Chloroflexota bacterium | reverse complement strand
CGTTAAGTTTGCCGGCTTCACCGTCGTCTACACCGAGGGGAAGGACGAGGGCGAAGAGACCGACGACGAGACGGAGGGCAAGAGCCTGCCGCCGCTGGCCCAGGGCGAGGAGCTGGACCTGCTGGCCATCCTGCCCGAGCAGCATTTCACCCAGCCGCCGCCGCGCTACACCGAGGCCACTCTGGTGAAGGCCCTGGAGGAATATGGCATCGGCCGGCCCTCCACCTACGCACCGACGCTCTCCACCATCCAGGATCGGGGCTACGTGGAGCGGAACGGCCGCCAGCTCTCGCCCACACCCATCGGCTGCATCGTCAACGACCTGCTGGTCGCGCATTTCCCGGATATTGTGGACTACGGCTTCACCGCCCAGATGGAAGACGAGCTGGACGACATCGCCCAGGGCGAGCGCGAGTGGGTGCCGGTCCTGCGGGAGTTCTATAGCCCATTCGATGCCACCGTCAAGAAGGCGGACGAGTGTATGGAGACGGTGACACTGGTGCCCGAGCCCACCGGCGACCTGTGCGAGAAGTGCGGCCGGCCCCTGGTGGTGAAGTACGGGCGCTTCGGCAAGTTCATCGCCTGCAGCGGGTATCCGGCCTGCCGCAACGCCAAGCCCTTCACCGTGAAGGTGGGGGCGCTCTGTCCTGAGTGCGGCGCGGACATTGTGGAGAAGAAGACCCGCCGCAAGCGCATCTTCTATAGCTGCGGCCGCTATCCCGACTGCACCTTCAGCGTATGGAACCGGCCGCTGCCGCAGGAGAAGCAGCCCTGTCCGGAGCCTGGATGCGGCGGCCTGCTCACCGACGCCGGCAAGAAGGGCATCGTCTGCTCGAAGTGTGGCACGGTCGTCGAATTGCAGGAGACGGAGGTTGCGGGGGTCGATAGATGATAATCCTGGTCGTCAACGGGCCGAACCTGAACCTTCTGGGGACCCGGGAGCCGGGCATCTATGGCAGTACTACGCTGGCCCAAATCGAAGAGCGGCTGCGCGAGCGGGCGAAGGCGCTGGACTGCGAAGTCGAGTTCTTCCAGTCCAATCACGAGGGGGCCATCGTCGATTACCTGCACTCGAAGATGGGCGAGGCCAACGGCGTGGTGCTGAACCCGGGGGCGCTGGCGCACTACGGCCTTTCGCTGCGAGACTGCCTGGCGGCCCTGGCCGATGTGGGCGTGCCGGCGATTGAAGTGCATTTGTCGAACATCCATGCCCGGGAGGGATGGCGAAGCAATCTGGTGCTGGCGCCGGTGGCCAAGGGAATGGTGGCCGGCGTGGGCTGGCGGGGATACCTGGCGGCACTGGAGGTGCTGGTCGGCCTGCTGCGAGAGGCGCAGAGCACGTCGTTGTAGGGGACTTGAGTCACTCGCCACCCTGCGCGAAGTGCAACAGTGGGGAGAACTTCACCCCCGTCCCCTCTCCGCGCGCGGAGAGGGGACGGTCGAAGGCCGGGGTGAGGTTGTCTCAGCAAGTGTAGTGGCAAGGCACGCCGAAGGACTTCCCTCTCCCTCTGGCAGACGAGTCGCCTTCGGAGACAAGCTCGCCTATGGCGAGGTTAGGGTGAGGGGCAGGGTTAGCCTGGACCAGCAGGGAAGAAGATGATAAAAGCGGACGAAGAGCAGAGGAAAACCGTGAGCGTATATGCCGTGCGCATAGCTCGCCTGCGGGAGAAGCTGGCCGCGGCCGGCCTGGACGCCCTGCTGGTCACCAGGCCGGAGAACCGGCGCTACCTGAGCGGCCATCGCTCGCCCGACCCTTCTTCCGCGACCACGGCCGGCTGGCTGCTCGTCGGCCCGGCCCGGGCGATGCTCCTCACCGACTGCATCGAGTACGAGGCGGCGCGCCAGCAGGTGCGGCCCCTGGAGGTGGTGCAGGCTAAGATCAGCCTGCGCGAGGCGATGGCCGAGGCCCTGCTGAGCTACCGGCGCGTCGGATTCGAGGAGAGCCACCTGGTCTTCGGCACCTACCGCTTCCTGGCAGAGAAGACGCAGGGCGAGGTCGAGCTGGTGCCCGTGCCGGGGATGGTGGAGGAGCTGCGAATAATCAAAGACGAGAGCGAGCATGCCGCCATCCGGAAGGCCGCCGCCCTCACCGACCAGGCCCTGGCTCACGTGCTGGCGGGGATGCGCCCTGGTACCACGGAAAGGGAAGTAGCCTGGGGGCTGGAATGCTGGATGCGGGAGCACGGCGCCGAGGGGATGGCCTTCCGGCCCATCGTCGCCTCCGGGCCCAACGCCGCGCTGCCCCACGCGGGCGCCAGCGAGCGCCCCATCGCGGCGGGCGACCCCGTGGTGATCGACATTGGGGCGCGGCTCGACGGCTACTGCGGCGACCTCACGCGCAGCTTTTGCTTGAGAAAAGCCGGGCCGCGTTACCTGGAGGTATACCGGGCCGTAGGCGAGGCACAGCAGGCGGCGCTGTCGACGATGCGCGCCGGCGTATCCGGCAAGGAGATAGATACCATCGCCCGTGAGCGGCTGATGGCCGCCGGCTACGGCGAAGCCTTCGGACACAGCCTGGGACACGGTGTGGGGCTGGTGGTCCACGAGGGACCGCGGCTGGCCCAGACGTCGACCGATGTGCTGGCGGAGGGCATGGTGGTCACCGTGGAGCCGGGGGTCTACCTGCCCGGCTGGGGCGGCGTGCGCACCGAGGACCTGGTGATTGTACGAAAAGACGGGGTTGAAGTCTTGAGCGGAGCCCTAAAGGAGCCTGTGATCAAGGGAGTTGAAGCATGATTGACGCCGGCGAGCTAAAGCGAGGCTTGGCCATCGAGCTGGATGGCGAATTGTACAACGTGGTGGACTACACCCATAACAAGACGGGCCGTGGCGGTGCCCTGGTGCGGCTGAAGATGCGCTCCTATCGCACGGGTGCGATCATCGAGCGCACATTCTCCGCCAGCGAGCGCTTTCGCCGCGTGTACCTGGAGAAGCGGAAGGTCCAGTTCCTCTATCGGGACGGCGATGAGTTCCACTTCATGGACACCGAGACCTTCGAGCAGTTCATGCTCCCCGCCGCCACCGTGGGAGATAATGCCAATTACTTGAAAGACGGCCAGATTGTAGATATGCTGATGCGGGACAACCAGGCCCTCGACATAGAGCTGCCGGCGGCCGTTGAGCTGGAAGTCGCCCAGACGGATCCCTGGATCAGGGGCGACACCGCCAGCGGCGGCGGCAAGCCGGCTACGCTGGAAACGGGGCTGCGGGTCACTGTGCCCCTCTTCGTCAACACGGGAGACGTGGTGAAAGTGGACACCCGCACCGGCCAGTACCTGGAGCGAGCAGGTTGATCCAGATTCAGCGGGTGTCCGAAGTCACCCGCTATCTGCGCGAGTTGCTAGACGCCGACGAGGTCCTGCAGGACCTCTGGATGGAGGGCGAGGTCTCCAATTTCAGCCGCTCCTCGGCCGGTCACGTCTACTTCACCCTGAAGGACGACGCCAGCGCCCTTTCCTGCGTGCTCTTTCGAGGGTACATCGAGCGCGGGGTGAAGGTGCCGGAGAACGGCCTCCAGGTGGTGGTCCACGCCCGGCTATCGGTGTACGAGCCGCGCGGTACGCTGCAGCTTTATGTGGACCTGGTGGAGCGCGCCGGTCTGGGCGAGCTCGCCCTGCAGTTCGAGTTCTTGAAGGCCCGGCTGGCCGAGGATGGTCTGCTCGAGGCCACCCGCAAGCGGCCGCTGCCCGCCTTCCCCAAGCGCATCGGCGTGGTCACCTCGCCCACCGGCGCCGTCATCCACGATATCATCAACATCGTGGGGCGGCGCTACCCGCTGGCCGAGATCGTCCTTTCCCCGGCGGCGGTGCAGGGCGCCGATGCCGCCGACAGCATCTGCCAAGCCTTGCGCGCCGTGGAGGAATACGGCGAATGCGATGTTGTCATCCTGGCCCGCGGCGGCGGCTCAATCGAAGAATTGTGGCCGTTCAACGAGGAAAAGGTGGCGCGGGCCATCTACGCTTGCCGCATCCCTGTTGTGAGCGGCGTGGGCCACGAGACGGATGTGACCATCGCCGACCTGGTAGCCGACGTCCGGGCGCCCACGCCATCGGGAGCTGCCGAGCTGGTGGTGCCTGATGTGCAGGAGCTGCGCTCGCAGGTGAGGGCGCAGCAGCTCCGCCTGTGGCAAAGGACGGCCGAGCTGCTGGCGAGCCGGCGCGCCGCGCTGGAGCAGGTCCAGGTTCTGCTCTTCAGGCTATCGCCCGTGGACAGGCTGGCCTACTGTCGGCAGCAGAGCCGAGAGCTTTCCCGTCGGATGGTGATGCGAATACAGTACCGGCTGGCGGTGCAGCGGGAGCAGGTGGACGGACGGCAGCGTCAGTTGAGCTCGCTCAGCCCGCTGGCCATCCTGGACCGCGGCTACGCCCTCTGCCGCCACCTTTCGACTCGGGAAATCGTGCATAGCGTAGCCCAGGCGAGCCCGGGCGATTCTGTCGAGGTCAGGGTGTCAGACGGCTCCTTCCGGAGCAAAGTGTGTACGCCGGAACGCCGGCGTGGAAAGGCGTGTGACGATGGAGGAAACGAGCTTTGAGCAGGCCTTCGCCCAGTTGGAGGAGACAGTACAATCTCTGGAGTCCGGCAACCTGCCGTTAGAAGAGGCGATGGCCCTCTTCGAGCGGGGAGTGAAGCTGGCTGCCGCCTGTAATTCCTGCCTGGATGCGGCTGAGCTGCGGCTCAAGCAACTGGTGCCCAGTCTCGACGGCGGCTTCGAGGCCGAGCCCTGGCAGCCCAAGGACACATAACACGTGGTAGGGATGACCCGCGGGTGTAGGGGCGCACGGCCGTGCGCCCCTACGCGATGTCGCGAGGTCTGAGAAGAAGGACGCGTCATCATGCTCCGTCACGGTATTGACCATTAAACACCTGTTGAGGAGATCGACGTGAAGATCGTTATCCCCGATGATTTCCCTCCTGTCTACGAAGGACATCCAGAGGTCGAGCGCCTGCGCCAGTATGGTGAGGTGGCGGTGCACAGCAGCAAGGCCGCCTCGGTCGGCGAGCTGCTGGAGAGGCTGAAGGGTGCCCAGATCGTCATCAATGTCCGGTCGTATACCGTGTTCGATGCGGCCCTCTTCGCCGCCTGCCCAGAGCTCCGTCTCGTCTCCATTCTGGGCACCGGCACCGATAACGTCGACATGACGGCGGCGAGCGCCAATGGGGTGCTGGTCACCAACACGCCTGGCGCCTCCACCGTCTCGGTTGCCGAGCTCACCTTCGCCTTGATGCTGGCGGCCGCGCGCCACATCGCCCTGGCCGACCGCAAGGTGCGAGAGGGGGAGTGGTACCACGCGCTGGGATTCGAGCTGAGGGGCAAGACCCTGGGCTTGCTGGGGCTGGGGACCATCGGGCAGGAAGTGGCGCGCCTGGGCCAGGCATTCGGCATGCGGGTGGTCGCCTGGAGCATAACCCACGACCCGGAGCGGGCCCGGTCGCTGGGAGTGGATCTGCTGGACAGGGATGAGGTGCTGCGCCAGGCCGATATCGTCTCGCTGCACCTGCGGGCCTCGCCCCAAACGACGGGCATCATCGGCGAGAGGGAGCTCGGGCTGATGAAGCCGAGCGCCATACTGGTGAACACGGCGCGCGGGGTGCTGGTGGATGAGGCGGCGCTGGCTCGAGCGCTGCGGACGGGGCGCATCGCCGGCGCCGGGGTGGATGCCTACCCCCAGGAGCCGCTGCCAGCCGATAGCCCCCTGCGGGGCCTCGATAACCTTGTGTTGTCCCCTCATGTGGGGTGGGTAACCAATGAAGCCTCAGTCCGGCTCACCGCGATGCCGGTGGACAATGTAGCCGCCTACATCGCCGGCAAGCCACAGTACGCGGTCAACCCCGAGGCCTTGAAGCACCCAAAACAGAAGTGAAACGGCGTGACGGGCTCTGCCTGCAAGCAGGACAACAGCGCGCTGGATGGTATCTCCAGCGCGCTGTCACGCCGGTGAGCGGCAGCACGAACGGTAGCCGCCGAACAAGGACGCGCAATCGAGCGCTGTGCCTCTCACTTCTAGGTGAGATGCGCGAGGTGGGCCAAGACCCGGGCGAGCTTCCGCTCGCAGTGCAACTCCAAAGCCGCCAAAGCCTGGGCAACATCCCGCCGCTCCAGGGCATCCATAATGGCCGCGTGTTCGGCACGAGGATTCTTCTGGTTAACGTCAGTGCGCCCGGCGATAAATGACAGGCGAATTCCCTGAATGGCGGCATCGAGCTGGCAGTACCAGTCCATCGCACATTGATTGTGGCCCAGGCCAACGATGGCCCGATGGAAGCTCGAGTCGGCGTCGTACATGACCTGACAATCGGGCGGGTCGAGGTCACGCGCGGCCACGACTTCCTCGGCAGCCTTGCGTATCTCAGCAATCTCCTCTTCCGAAGCTGTGGCAAGCCCCGTCTCCACAGCATTCGACACGACCATCAGTTGTGCTTCGAATATCTCCGGCAGGTCGTTTTGGCTAACGTTGACCACCGTAAACCCGTGCCGCTCGGTGTAGTCCACCAGCCCTTCCACGCGCAGCCGGGACAGGGCTTCCTTCACCGGAGTACGGCTGACGCCCAGGCGGCGCGAGAGGTCCTCGCTGCGGAGCTGCTGGCCGGGCAAGATATGACGATAGATGATGGCCGAGCGCAGCTCACGGTACACCCTCTCTGAGAGCGTGATGTGCTGGGTCCCCACTTTGGCAATCGACTCGATGTTCATCGCGTCTCCTTTGCTGCCGTGCCTACGAGTTCACGGCTGCAGGTATGTAGCCCATCAGCCTGGCCAAAGCATTGTTGGCGTGGCGGCGCACGGCCGCTTCTGCCGCTGCAACATCCCGGCTCATGACGCCATCGGCGATAGCCTGGTGCTCTCTGACGGCGAGATCGAAATCGATAGGGGGCCGCTTGGGCGTCCCCACGAGCCGCGCAAACCGCGTGAGCGTTCTCAGATGGGCGTGCCAGGCCAGGATACGCTGGTTCCCGGCCAGGGCGACGATGGCGTGGTGAAAGGCATGGTCGGCGTCGTACCACCCGGTCGGCTGTTCTTGCCCTTCTACTGAGCGGCGGCAGGCGTCCATGGCTGCGGATACCGTCTGAAGCGCCTCCTCCGATACGTTCGGCAGAGCTTTGCGCGCGGCGAAGATCTCGCACATCGATCGCGCATCGAAAAGCCCCAGCAGCCCATCGGTGGCGATGGTTGACACGAAGAAGCCCTGGCGCTCCGTGTAGCTCACCAGGCCTTCTTGTCGCAGTCGGAACAGGGCCTCTTTCACCGGCGTTCGGCTTACCCGCAGGGCCTGTGCCAGGTCCTGGCTGCGGAGCTGGCTCCCTGGCGCCAGCCGCTGGGAAATCACCGCCTGCCGAAGCTCCTGGTAGACTCGCTCCGAAAGCGTCATATGTACTGCGCCCAGTCTCTTGAGTCCTTCGATCAAGTTCACCCTCCCATCAAGCGTTGTCATCAGTTCTTGGACCGTGTGAATGCCGCGGACTGCCTGCCGCGCCGCCAGCCGAGGGGCTGCCCGGCGCAGGCTTGACTGGTATCCTGGAAAGAATAGCCCCCGCATCCAGGGGATACAAGGGCTATCGATGCCTAACTGGATTAGCCCTTGATGTAGGCCTGGACCCTGCCCAGGCCCTCTTCGACATGCTGGCGTGACGCTTCCGTGGCGGCCATCACGTCACGTTTCTCCAGCGCCTCAAGGATGGCGCGATGTCCGACGAGGGCATCGGCAGCATCCACCGCCTGCCTCTTGTTGTATGTGGGCAGCCTGCGGCTCTGGATCATCGCATTTACACGCTCGTACCACTGCAGTGTGAGCGGATTCTTAGCCAGAGTCACAATGCTCTCGTGAAACGCATAGTCCGCCTTGAACCATTCCAGCACGCTTGGGGAGCCCTGACTCAACTCCTCCAGCCGTTTGTGGCGGGATTGAATGGCAGCGAGATCTGCCTCCGTGGCTCTCGGTAGTCCCTTATGGATGGCATAGATTTCACACATCAACCGGGCATCAAAAAGAGCAGGGAGTTCTTCCGGTGAAACCTCAACTACAGAAAAGCCATGACGCTCAGAGTAGGCTACCAGCCCTTCTTGACGCAGACGAAAGAGGGCTTCGTTTATGGGCGTGCGGCTGACACCCAGCGCGTCTGACAGATCTGCGCTACGCAATTGTCGGCCCGGCGCCAGCCGTTGGTCCGTGATCGCCTCTCGGATCGCTCGGTAAACGGCTTCCGAAAGCGTAATGTGTTCAGCACCGAGATTGCCTAGCGCTTCCAGACTCATTCGATACTTCTCCTTCTCTTCCCAATCATGTAAAGTCAAATGGCGATTGTATTCTATTAATCTTCGCGTAACTTAGCATGGCGTGCATTACATGTCAACATCAATCGCGCATTCAATAGTCCAGCTCCACCCCGTATCGAATGTTCACGGCTTCTCGGAGCGGCAGCGAGCCCACTACATAGCCGCAAATGCCCTGCCAGCGATATGCTATGTTACCTATTTTTCTCAATTGTGTCAAAAGAATTGCAGCAGAGAATCCTCAATAAGTAGGCGAAAAACTTTCGATAGGATGCATTGCCGGCGCGAGGCGAGACGACCGGGAGGAGAACATATTGACAATGCGTCCTCGACGATGCTGAGCTTGGGAAAACATGCTAAGAAGTATCCAAAGCTCAAGATTGACATCAATTGCTGACCACGATATAGTCTATCCACTATGAAAACGGAGACGAAGGTGGGATCGAGCGCAGCCAAGTATCTCCTCATTTCTTTGCGCCCCAGACAATGGACAAAGAACGCCGCTATCTTCATCGGGCTCGTCTTCTCCCTGAACCTGCGGCGAACGGATATGGTGGTCACCACGATGGCCGCCTTCGTCATCTTTTGCCTGCTGTCGGGCGCCGTCTACCTGATCAACGACCTTGTCGACTGCGAGCGAGACCGCCTGCATCCCATCAAATGCCGCCGGCCCCTGGCGTCGGGTGTCCTGCCCAGGCCGCTGGCAGCCATCACCGCCGGCTTCATACCGCTGGTCACCCTGCCCGCCGCCTTTCAGCTCAGCCCCACCTTTGGGCTGGCAGCGGCGGCCTACTTGCTCCTGAACCTGGTCTATTGCTTCTCCTTCAAGAATATCGTGATAATCGACGTCTTCAGCATCGCAGCGGGCTTCATGCTGCGAGTAGTGGCGGGCGCCGTGGTCATAGCCGTGCCGATCTCGCCCTGGTTATACGTCTGCACCATCCTGGGCGCCCTTTTCCTCGGCTTCAGCAAGCGCCGGCACGAGCTCGTGCTCCTCAACGATGGCGCCGTGGACCACCGCTCCATCCTGGAAGAGTACTCGCCCGCCTTGCTGGACCAGATGACCACCATCGTGACGTCCAGCCTTATCATGGCTTACTCGCTGTATACGTTTTCGGCCGAGAATCTACCCAAGAATCATGCTATGATGCTGACAATTCCGTTCGCATTGTACGGTATTTTTCGCTATCTTTATCTGATTCACCGGAAGGAGGAAGGAGGCAGGCCGGAGGAGGTGTTGCTGGGAGATTGGCCCATCATCTTCGACATCGTGGGATGGGCAGGCACAGCAGTGGCCGTGCTGTATTTCTTTCGCGACTGAGACCGTGGCTCGTTGGGAACAAACGGCATCAATGCCGAGGAAATTACTGAAGGGGGTGTGTCTTGTCATTATCAGGTCTTAGCCACACAGACGACGAGCGCCTCTGGGCAGCGCTCGCCCATGCCAGCATCGCGCTGGGCATCATCCTCAATATGTTGTTCCGGTCCAGTTTAGGCATCGGCGTTTTCGCCGGGCCAATCGCCGCCTTCGTGATCTATCTGGTGAAGAAGGATGAGTCTCGCTGGGTTGCGCGACAGGCCATTCAGGCGCTGGTGTACCAGGCCATCCTGGCAGTGATCGGCATCGTCATCGGCCTATTCGTTGCCATCATCACCGTCGTCACGCTCGGCATCGGCCTGCTGCTGATGGCACCACTTCTGCTCATCTTCGGTCTGCTCGGCCTTGCCTTCCTGATCTACGGCCTGTACGGCGCATACCAGTGCTATCAGGGCAAAGACTTCAAGTACTACCTGATAGGCGACTGGGTCGGGACCAGGAACATCGGAGGTGTGGCGTAGGCTTGCCAACCGGGCCACGCGCACGTCGCTGGGTGCTGGCAGGGCTGGCGCCCAGCGCCATCATGGTGGGCAGCGCCCTGGGGCTGCCCACTGCTATTGCCCAGGCGCTGCACAACCGGGGCCTCACCGCGGTCTCCGCTGCAGCAGCGTTCCTATCCGAGGAAGGTGGCTGCCTTCACGATCCGGCGCTGCTCCCCGACATCGACCAGGCCCTGGCCCGCCTGGCCGAGGCCGCCCTCCACGGCGAGGTGGTCGCCGTCTACGGCGACTACGATGTGGACGGCGTCACCGGCTGTGCGCTGCTCACCGAGGTGTTGGAGGGCCTCGGCTGTCCGGTCCTACCCTACATCCCCGACCGGGCCACCGAGGGCTACGGCCTCAATCGAGGTGCGCTGCGCGAGCTGGTCGCTCGGGGAGCGACCCTCATCGTGGCGGTGGACTGCGGGAGCAGCGATCGCGACGAGATAGCCCTGGCCCAGTCGAACGGCCTGGACGTCGTGGTCATTGATCACCACGAGGTGCCGGAGGACCGGCCCGCTCCCCTGGCCCTGGTGAACCCCCGGCGGGCAGACTCCACTTATCCTTTCTCCTACCTGGCAGCAGTGGGGGTAGCATTCAAGGTGGCGCAGGCGCTGCTTGCCAGGATGGGGCGCGCCGACGAAGAGACGGAGCGCCGCCTTCTCGACCTGGTGGCGCTGGGCACGGTGGCCGACGTGGCCCCCTTGCTCGACGAGAACCGGGTGCTGGTGAAGCGGGGCCTGGCCGAGCTCAATCGCACCTCACGCCTGGGACTGCAGCGGCTCTGTATCCGGGCCGGCGTGCGGTCCGGCAGCATCGACGCCCGCGCCGTCGGATACGTGCTGGGTCCACGCCTGAATGCCGCCGGCCGGCTCCGCCACGCCGGCACCTCCTTTCGTCTGCTGCTGACGGAGGACAAGGCGGAAGCCGAGGAGCTGGCCTCGGACCTGGAGCTCACCAATCAGGAGCGCCAGCGCATGCTTCAGGAGGCCGTCCAGGCAGCGCGCGATCATATCTTGAGCGGGGAATCTATTCCCCCTCTGCTTCTGCTGTGCGGCGAAGAGTACCAGGCTGGAATAGTGGGTCTGGTGGCCAGCCGGCTGGTGGAGGAGTTCTACCGGCCCGCCATCGTCATCGAGCAGGGAGAGGAGCACAGCCGGGGCTCGGCGCGCAGCATACCGGAGTTCCACATCACCGAGGCCCTGGCGGGCTGCCGGGAGATGCTCTCCCGCTTCGGCGGCCACGCGCAGGCGGCCGGCTTCAGCATCGCCAACGACCGGTTAGAGGCGTTCGAGGCCGCGATGCTCGAGACGGCCGAGAAAGCCCTGGCCGACGTGGACCTGGTGCCTGCTTTGAGGATCGACGCCGAGGTTGACCTGGCCGGGGTCGATTTTCCGTTTTACGAGACGATGTGCCGGATGGCGCCCTTCGGCCATAGCAATCCCACGCCGATCTTCCTGACACGCGGCCTCGAGGTGAAGGAGCAACGCGCCGTGGGCCAGAACACGCCCAATCACCTGCGGCTGCGCCTGGCCGACGGCGAGCGCATCTGGTCGGCCATCGCCTTCGGTCGCGGCGAGGAGGCGGCGATGCTCCCGCCGCGCATCGATGTGGTCCACTCGGTGGTCGCCAACGACTGGAACGGCCTCCTCTCCCTGGAGCTACAGGTCTACGACTGGCGAGAGGCGCAAATCGAGTAGGAGGGTAGGGTCGCCCTACCCTCCTCTCACACCACCGGACATGCGGGTCCGCATCCGGCGGTTCGCCAAGCGTTCCGTATCAGATGGCAGCGCTCTTGCAGGCCCACCAACCCTTGCCTCTGCCAGTAGGCCTTGTCCAGCCCCTGTTGCAGCGGCGGGCTGGCCGCAATCCGCCAGGGTCCTTTGCGGGTGTTGGCCCCTGCTGTAGAAACCGGT
>JAMCWG010000151.1:11627-12404 GCA_023475235.1 Chloroflexota bacterium | reverse complement strand
CGCTACGGACCTGCGGAGACCGCCTCTGGCAGGCTGGCGACTTCTCCCTGGTAGGGAGAAGGGCGTGCTGCCAGCGGGAGAAGGGTGTTCCCTCTCCCCAACGGGGAGAGGGCTAGGGTGAGGGGCGATCATTCCGACCATAAGGATGTATCAATATGTGGAAGGGAGAATCCAACCCTCACCCCCTTTCAGGGAGAGGGGAACGCAAATAGGAGCTTCCCTTTGGGAGAGGGCCAGGGTGAGGGGCGGATTATTCCGCCCAGAAAGAACTGACCACTCGTATTCGTCTTACTAGATAGGCGTGTTTACCAAGTAGCGCAATGCAAGACTTGAGAGATCGTAGAACAGACCGAGCTGGCGTGCGAGGGGATGATACCGGCGCGCCGGCGGACGGCGCGCCCGCCTGGCCCTGGCTCACCACCGAGCGGGCCATGTACGGGGCGGCGCTGCTGCTGGCTGCGCTCCTTCGCTTCGTGGCCCTGGGCAGCCGGCCACTGGACAACGACGAGGCCGCCCTCGCCGCCCAGGTGTGGCAGGCGTTGCGCGGCGGCAGCGTGGACCTGCTGGCCCAGCCGCTCCTCACCTACGGACAGACCCTGGTCTTTCTGCTCGTAGGGGCTAACGACGCCACGGCGCGCCTCCTGCCCGCCCTGGCCGGGACGTCAATGGTCGTCCTGCCCTACTTCCTGCGGGAGTACCTGGGCCGGCCCGGCGCCCTGGCCGCTGCATATCTGCTGGCCGTCTCCCCCTCCTTCGTTTTTTTTCTCCGGCACCGCC
>JAMCWG010000151.1:0-11617 GCA_023475235.1 Chloroflexota bacterium | reverse complement strand
GTCCATCGTAGCCATCGCGCTGCTGCTGTCCCTGGTGGCGCTGCTGGCGCATGGGGAGCTGAGGCTCCGGCCGTACCTGATCGGCCTCAGCGTCGGCCTGCTGCTGCTGAGCGGGCCGCTGGGACCGGCCTCGCTGGCCCTGGCCGGCGCCGGCGGGCTGGGAATCGTGCTGGCAGTGCGGATGAGCGGCGGCAGTGAGCTGCCCGCATCCCTTGCCGACCTCCGGCGCGGCGACTTCTGGCGCAGCGCGGGGATCGCCGCGGCCGTCACGTACGGCCTGGTGGCCACCGGGTTCGGCGCCAACCTGCACGGGCTGCAGGCGGGCCTGCCCGACGGACTGACGGCATGGCTGACCGGCTTCAGGCTCAGCAGCCGTCCGGCCGCGCTGCTCCTGAGCTACGAGCCGCTGGCACTGGTCCTGGCCGCGATCGCACTGGGCTGGGACATCGCGCGCCGGCCGACGGACAACATGCTGGCCGGCTGGGGGGTCCTGGCCCTGGTGCTGGCCAGCGTCACCGGCGCATCGCACCCGGGAATGGTGCTGATAGCGTCGCTGCCGCTGCTGCTGCTGGCCGGGCAACTGGCGGGGCATCTCCTCGGCCTGCTGGGCCAGATCGAGTTCCGGCGGCGCTTCGGTCTGTTCTTCCTGGCGCTGGGGCCGTGGGTGTTTCTCCTCTACCTGTGGGCGGGGCACTTCAGCCGGCCGGGCGCCGATGCGATGAAGGTGCTGGGCGCTACACCCCCGGCGGTATTGCTGATACCCATCGGAATCGCCATCCTGCTGGTGCTCGGCTATGCGCTCAACCGGGTCGGGGCTTTCGCCACCGGGCAGTTCCTGGCATTGGGAGCCGCCGTGTTGCTGGCTGCTTTCTCCATCCATACATCTTTCGACCTCGTCCAGCCCGATCTGGAGGCACCCGGCCAACTCCTGCTGGCCCGGCCCACTTCTCCGGACGTGCGCACGCTGGCCCGCGAGCTGGGAGACACGCTGGACGCTCTAGCCTACCTGCCCGGCAGCCGCCAGGTGCAGGTCGAGGAGCGTTTCCGTGTTCCGCTGGCCTGGTACCTGCGCGACGTCCGCGACCTGCGCTTCGTGCCCCGCGTGAGCGACGGGGCCGCCGTGGCCATCCAGGGGATGGATTCGCCGGCGCCGTCGTCCAAGTACAAGGGACGGCGCTACCAGCTCGCCTTCGAGATGCAGGGCCAGCCCCTGTCCAGTGGCGCCGACCGCCTCTGGCGCTGGTTCATGTATCGCGAGCCCACGGCCTCGCCGCGCAGCGAGGGCGTGCTGATGCTGGTACGGAGTCGCTAGTGGAGATATTTGGTATACTTGATTGTCATTATGCGCGAAACGTCTTGGCTGAGACAACCTCACCCCCGGCCCTCGCCAGTCGCCAGACCCGCCATCCTCACCAGCAGTCAAAGAAGGCGACCCTGGCGGGAGGCGAGTCGTCTGCCGAAGGCGGACTCGCCTACGGCGAGCTGTGGCGACCTCTCCGTGTACGGAGAGGGGTGGCCGAAGGCCGGGGTGAGGTCATTCCATGGCGCACGGATGAGACCCTTTGCGGAGCTTATCCTAAGCGAAGCGAAGGGCTCAGGTTGACATCACTTGCCTAATACAGAGGATTAAGCCTGTGCAGACTAAGAGGTCAGTAGCACAACCCGGAGCCCAAACCCCGGCACCAATACGCACACAAGCAGGTGTGAGCTGGCTTGACCGGCCGCTGCTGGGGCTGCGCTTCCTGAGCGGTGAGCGCGCTATTTTCATAGGCATCCTGCTGGTCGCTATACTGCTGCGCTTCTGGGACCTGGGCTATCGCATACTGCACCACGATGAGAGCATCCACGCCGTATGGTCGTGGTACCTCTACATGGGGCGCGGCTACCGTCACGACCCGGTCTACCACGGGCCCTTCCTCTATCACTTCGAGGCATTCATCTACTTCCTCATCGGCGCCACGGATTACGCGACGCGCGTGGGGCCGGCCATCTTCGGCACCATACTGGTGGCGCTGCCATACCTGCTGCGCAGCCGATTGGGGCGCACAGGGGCCCTGTCCGCCTCCTTCCTGCTGATGCTGTCGCCTTCAGTGCTTTATTACTCTCGCTCGCTGCGCCACGATATATTCGCCGCCACGGCTACCCTGGCCCTGGTGGTGGCGATGTGGCGGTATATGGAGGAGGGGCAGCCCCGCTGGATATACATGGCGGCGGCGGCCCTGGCCTTGGGCTTCACTACTCACGAGCTCACGTACATAACCGTGGCCATCGTCGCCGGCTACCTGCTGGTCACGGCCGGCCTCGGCGCCGCACGGGCGCTGAGGCAGCGGCGTCCTCAGGACCTATCGCCTGCTGCCTCCTATCTGCTGTTCCTCGCTACCATCGTCGCGCCGCTGGGCTCGGCGATGTCGCTGGTGGTGCTTCATCCCTTCGGCCTGCAGTACACCGGACCAGCGGCCGACAGCATCACCTGGATCGCGCTGATCGCGCTGCTGGTCTTCAGCGCGCTGCTGGGGACATGGTGGAACCGGCGCGTCTGGCTGGGCGCAGCCGCCATCTTCTGGGTCATCTTCGTGGTGCTCTATACCAGCATCTTCAGCAACCCGGACGGCTTCTATTCCGGAGCCGTCGGGGCCCTGCGCTACTGGCTCACCCAGCAATCCTTCGCACGCGGCGGGCAGCCCTGGTACTACTACATGCTGCTGTTCCCGCTGTATGATTTCCTGCCCCTCATCTTCGGCCTGGCGGGCGGTGTCTACGCCATCTGGCGACGGCACGCCTTCGGTCTATTTCTGCTCTACTGGTCCCTGGCCAGCTTCGCGATGTACAGTTGGGCCGGCGAGAAGATGCCCTGGCTGGTCATTCACATCGCCATACCCTTCTGCATGCTGGCCGGGTGGTACCTGAACCACCTGCTGGGGTCGATTCGCTGGCGAGAGGCGTGGGCACGCGGCGGGGCCTACTTCGTGGTCGTTCTGGGGCTGCTGTTCAGCGTGTTCCTGGCCCTCTCGAATCTAGGCTGGCCGGGGACGGGCGGCATGCCTCTGCAGCAACAGCAGCGGCTCTTCCCCTGGCTGGCCCTCTTCGGCCTGTGGGTCGGCCTGCTGGTCGCCGCTTACCTGCTGATCCGCCGGCTGGGCTGGCTGAGGAGCTGGCAGATGGTGGGGATGGCCGCCCTGACCCTGATGCTGGCCTTTACGTTCCACTCCAGCCTGACGGTGAACTTCCGCAACGGTGATATCCCGGTGGAGATGCTGGTCTACACCCAGAGCTCGCCCGATGTGGGCAAGGTGATGCGCGAGATAGAGCGGGTGGCCTTCCGCACGGGCACCGGCAAAGAAATAAAGGTGGCCTACGACGACAAGGTCTCCTGGCCCTTCGAGTGGTACCTGCGCGACTACACGGCCAAGAACTACTACGGCAACGGCCTGCCCGCCAACGATGCGCCGGTCGTGCTGGTTGGCCTGGAGGGCGACCACGACGCACGGGTGAAGGCGGCCCTGGGCAACCGTTACGTGGGACAGCGTTACAAGCTGCGCTGGTGGTTCCCGGAGGACTACAAGTCCCCGTATGACTGGATGAAAGCTATGCAATCGGACGAGGGACGGGCCCGGTTCCCGGCCACCAATCAGGTATCGACCGGCTTCTTCGACATTATGCGGGCCACCTTCCAGCCTTCCGGCATCCAGCGGCTGTGGAAGTACTTCCTCTACCGCGACACGTTCAATCCGCTGGGGTCCACAGACTTCATGCTCTATATCCGCAAGGACCTGGTGGATAACCTCTGGGCGGTCAGCGCTACCGCCGCGCCGGCCACCATCGAGGACGACCAGTATGCTTCCAAGGCCCGCGTGCTGGCGGCCGCCCAGACCATCGGGGCGCCGGGCGCGGGCGACGGACAGCTTGCCGAGCCCAAGGGCATCGCCATCGGCCCGGACGGCAGCATCTATGTGGCCGATTCCCGCAACAATCGCGTGGAGAAGTTCGATGCCAGCGGCAATTTCGTGACCAAGTGGGGCAGCTCGGGGAACGCCAACGGGCAGTTCGCCGAGCCGTGGGGCATCGCCACCGACGGCCAGGGGAACGTCTATGTAGCCGACACCTGGAATCACCGCATCCAGAAATTCGACAAGAACGGGAATTTCCTCCTCACCTGGGGCACCGGCATTTCGGCCAACCAGGGCGAGTTCTATGGGCCGCGCGGGATTGCCGTGGACGCCGGTGGCAACGTCTATGTGACCGACGCCGGCAACCACCGGATACAGAAGTTCGACGGCGAGGGCAGGTTCCTGGCGGCATACGGCTCCCGTGGCGACGCGGAGGGCCAGTTCGCCGAGCCGGTGGGCATCGCCGTCGACCGCGCCGGCAACATCTACGTGGCCGACACTTGGAACCAACGGGTGCAGAGGCTGGACGCCGACCTGCGTCCCACCGGCCAGTGGCCGGTGGCGGGCTGGCAGACCCAGTCTCTGCTGAACAAGCCCTATCTGACCGTGGACAGCGAGGGCAACGTCTACGCCTCCGATCCCGACAACCATCGGATGCTCCAGTTCAGCTCGACGGGCAGCATCAGGGCTGTCTGGGGCAAGCTGGGGATCGACGCGACGGGCATGAATGTGCCCACCGGCGTGGCGCTGGACGCCAGCGGCAACATCTACATCACCGATAGCCTGAACGGCCGCATCCTCAAGTTCCCGCCCCTCAAGTAAGTCCGTGGCTACATCCCTTTGGAAGAGAGAACTGGGGGAGCATCGCCCCTCACCCTCGTTCCCTCTCCCCTACGGGGAGAGGGAAGCCTGCGGGTACGTTCCCCTCTCCCTTTCAGGGAGAAGGGACAGGGATGAGGGTGGGACCAGCCCTCACCCTAGCCTCGCCACAGCGAGTCGCCTTCGGAGACCTCTCCCAGGGGGAGAGGGAATGGCGCACTCCTTCTCCCCTTGGGAGAAGGGCTGGGATGAAGATGGTATGGCCCTCGACAAAGGGGTTGTCCGGCGATGAGCGGGAACGGGCGGAGCACGCGGCTGGCCGCGGCGGCGCTGTTCATCTTCGTTACGGCAATCTATCTGCAAACGTTCGGCGCTGTCTTCCAGAGCATCGACGAGGATATCTACCTGCGGATGACGCGCAGCCTGGTGGAGGGAGAAGGCTTCGCCATCACACCAGTCGAGTACGCGCCTGCATTCAGCGTCGCCCGCGGGCTCGACGGACAGATGTACGCCAATCGGCCACCCGGCTTCCCCATCGTCGCCGCGCCGTTCTATCTGCTCGGCAAGGCGCTGGCGTCGCTCGACGGAGGGCTGGCAGCACCGCCGCTGAGCGGAGACCCGAGCGTATTCGAGTTCTCCCTCACGCTCGCCAACATGCCCATCGTCGCTGTCACCGTCGTCCTTCTCTTTCTGACGCTCGTGCGGCTGGGCTACGGGCGAC
The DNA here is from genome assembly GCA_023475235.1 of Chloroflexota bacterium. GTDB lineage: Bacteria > Chloroflexota > UBA6077 > FW602-bin22 > JAMCWG01 > JAMCWG01. The sequence goes on along the minus strand of JAMCWG010000151.1, from coordinate 6,190 downwards.
CGGCCTCGGCGGCGGTGGCGCTGCTGCTAGCATTCGGCACGATGCTGTGGTCATACGCTTCCAAGTCGTTCTTCGCCGAGCCGCTGCTCGCCCTGTGCGGCCTGGCAGCGTTCTATCTCGCCTTGCGGCACAGGCAGGGCGCTTCCCGCTGGACGCTGCTGGCAGCCGGCGCCTTCCTGGGCTGGGGCGTCCTGACCAAGGTTACGGCCCTGGCGCTGGTGCCCTGGCTGGCCCTTTATGTCATCTGGCCAGTACCGGGCCGGCCCCTGCGCCTTCGGCCGGCGCTGGCCCGCCTGGCCTGGCTGGCTGCCGGCATCGTCCCGTTCGCCGTTGCCTTGATGACGTACAACTACACCCGGTTCGGCAGCCCGCTGACGACCGGATACGAGCTCGAGAGCGGCGCGATGTCCCTTACGACCGACGGACCGGCGCCGTTCTTGCTGGGGCTGTTCGGGCTGTTGCTATCGCCCGGGAAGGGGCTGGCACTCTACGCCACTCCAATATTGCTCGGGCTGTGGGCGGCCCCCAGGTTCTGGCGCGCACACCCCCCCGAGGCCCTCTTCGTCCTCGGCGCGGGCCTGACCACCCTGACGGGCGTAGCGATGTGGCGCGACTGGTCGGGCGGATGGTGCTGGGGACCGCGGCTGGTGCTGGATGCCGTGCCGCTGCTCCTCGTCCCGCAGCATCCCTTTTTTTCGCCGTCAGTAGCGCTCGGCCGGGGGCAGCGCCGGGCCATCGTCGGGGTAACGGCGTTGTCCGTCGCCATCCAGCTTCTCGGCGTCCTTCCGAGCTATCTCGAATGGTACATGACGGTCGGCGACTACAATCTCGTCTATTTCAGCCCATTGCACTCCCCGATTGTCGGGCACTGGCTGGCCGTCGCCGGCGGGCGGATCGACCTTTTCTGGAACAAGACCGACTTCGTTCTTCCGGGGTATGCGCCGCTCCTGGCCGCAGCGCGCTGGGTACTGCTGGTCGTCGCCATCGCCGCGGGGTGGATGATGTGGAGGCTCACAAGGGCCGATCTCGGCGGGAGCATAGCCGGGGGCACGACGGAGACGGCCCCTGCGGCACCATTGCAGCCCGGCAACGAAGGTGGGAACGGCTGAGATGCAGAAATGCGGGACGGGCTGCCTTCTCGCGGCTACGCCGATAGTGTACAATGCATGGAATTGCTTTCCGGTGTCGACCGGCCTCGATCGGGAGTGCAGCTATGGATGTATTGACACGCAGTAATAACGTGAGTTCTGATGCATCAAAGAACCGGTAACGCCGGCGGCAGCGACGTCCCCAGCGACAGCACGCGCGAGGGCGCGGAGCCGCTGGTATCCATCGTTATGCCCGCCTATAACGAAGAAGACCTGCTGGAGCGATCAGTGTCGGCCCTCATGCAGCGGCTTGACGCCACACTGGATGACCCATTCGAGGTCATAATATGTGAGAACGGCAGCACCGACCGCACGCTCGAGATCGCCCACCGGTTGAGCGAGCAGCGTCCCCAGATACGCGTCGAGCACCTGCCCAGGTCTTCCTACGGGCAGGCCCTGCGCCACGGTATCGCGCAGGCCCAGGGGCGCGATGTGGTCCTGTTCTACGTAGACTTCTGGAATGCGTCCTTCCTCCAGAAAGCGATAGGTTATCTCACATATTACGATGTGGTAGTGGGCTCGAAGACGATGCGGGGCGCCCGCGACCGCCGTCCCTGGCCCCGGCGCCTCATCAGCCGCGGGTTCAACCTCGTCCTGCGGATGTTCTTCGGCTTCCAGGGCACCGACGCGCACGGCATCAAAGCTTTCAACCGGCAAAGCATCGAGCCGGTGGTCGCCCAGTGCCTCACCGACGGCGAGGCCTTCGATTCCGAGCTGGTCATTCGGGCCCAGCGGTCCGGGCTCCGGTATCGGGAACTGCCCGTCGAGGTGCGGGAGTGGCGCCCGACCCGCTACAGCATGTCGGCCCGGATAGCCCACTCCATAACCGACCTGTTCACCCTGCGCATGGTCCTCCGTCAGTCTGCTTCGCCCACAGAAGAGCTTCTCAAGGAAGAGAGAATGTAGGCTGGAGCGAGCTTGACTATGCCGAGGCCGTGCGCCTGGAAAAGAGCTTCCCTTGGATAACGCAGCCCGTCCCAGGTTGCGGCTGATCTTCGGCCTGACCGCGCTGGCGCTGGCAGCAGTCGCCGAGAGCATCCTGTCCCGCCACCAGCTCACTCCCGATGCCGGCTGGCTCTTCCTGTTCGGGGCGGCGGCGCTGGTGATGGTGCACCCCGACGGCCGGACGAACACGCCGTCCCGCTCTCTGCCCTGGTGGGTGATCGGCGGCAGCATCGCGCTGGGCCTGGGCGGCCTGGCCGGCTTCTTCCTGTCCGAGATGGACTACCTGTCCCGCGCGGCGCTGATCGGCGGCCTCGGCATAGCGGCCGCGGGCCTGGCTGCTGCCTGGCTGCTGGCGGAGTGGGAGGCGGCTGCGGCGACGGCCCGAGCCATCATCGGGCAGGTGCGCGTGGCATGGCAACGCGGCCGTGTCAGCCCGCCCCTCGGCATTATGCTGGCCGGCACCGGCCTGGTGGCGATAGCGTCCGTCTACTGGCTGCAGGATGGCTGGAACCATGACCCGCTGGTGAACGACGCGGCCTTCCTGTGGCTGGCCGGTATCGGGGTCTTCTCGGCCGGCGTCTGGCGATGGAAGTCGGCAGCGGACGAGGGCGCGCCCTTCCGTTTCGAGCGGCTGGACTGGCTTCTGGTGGGTGCCATCCTCATCGTCGCCGCGGCCTTCCGCAGCTACCAGTTGGCGGACGTCCCCTACGGCTCCTGGTACGATGAATCGGAATCGGGGCTGGAGGCGCTGGAGATTCTCAAGGGCAAGCCGTTCAGCCCGGCGGGCGCGCTCACCCCCTTCAACCCGGTGCTCTTCTTCTATATGATCGCCGCCGCCTTCAAGGTCTTCGGCGTGGGCATGCTGCCCATCCGTCTGGTGGTGGCGACGATGGGCGTGCTGTGTCCCGTGGCCCTCTACCTGCTGGTCCGGCTGGTCTTCGATCGCCGCACCGCCGCCATCGCTGGGTTCATGGTGGCCGTCTCCTCCTGGCACGTCGACTTCAGCCGCTTCGGCCTTCCCAACGTTCTCTCCACGCCCATCGAGCCGCTGGCATTCTTCTTCCTGGTCCGCGGCTACCAGACCCGCCAGCCCAGGCACTTCCTGCTGGCCGGCCTCACCTTCGGCGTCGGGATGTACAGCCACACCGCCTTCCGGCTGGTCCTGATGATGGCCGCGTTGCTGATCGCTCATTGGCTGGCCAGCGACCGCCGCTTTCTGGGCAACTATCTGCCCCATCTGGCCGTCCTGGCCCTCAGCACCCTGCTGGTGGTGGCGCCGCTGACCATCTTCGGCGTCCAGCACTCCGAAGAGATAAACCGTCGCCTGTCGCAGACCTGGATATTCGTGGGCAAGAACACCCAGAAGGCCAAGCTGGAGGCCCTGCAGAACGGCGTGACCAAGCATCTGCTGATGTTCAACTACCAGGGCGACCCCAACGGCCGCCACGGACGGCCCGGCGCGCCGGTGGTGGACTTCGCGGCGGGCGCGCTGATGGTCCTGGGGCTGGGGTACAGCCTTTACCACTGGCGGCGCTGGCCCCACTTCCTGCTGGCTGGCTGGTTCTTCCTGGGGCTGTCAGCCGGTATGTTCACCATCGACTGGGAGGCCCCCCAGGCCGCGCGCACCGTGATTATGATTCCGGCCGTCTATGTGCTGGCCGCGCTTCCCTTGGCGATGGTCTGGCGGGCGGCCGACGCGGCGCTGCCCCGCCTGGGCCGGGCCGCGCCCGCCCTTGTCGTCGCCGGGGTGCTGGGCTACAGCACCTACGCCAATTACAACCTTTACTTCAATCAACAGATGAAGCTGAACGAGGTCTGGGTGGCGTACTCCGGCCCGGAAACGGCCGAAGCGCGCCTGATCAACCAGTTGGGAGATGGCTACCGCTACTACTTCGGCAGCCCAGACGCCCCCATAGTGCAGCTCATCACCCACCGCGGCCAGCAGCCCAATGATTACCGCTTCTTCAACCCCTTCGACAATCTGCCGTTGCGAGAGAAGCTCGGCAAGGACCTGGTGTATATATTCGAGCCGTGGCGGGTGAGCATACCCCTGAGCGAGTTCCTGCGCTACTATCCCAATGCCAAGACGGGCGAGGTCAGCGACCTAAACGGCCAGGTGGTGTTCTATTACGCTATCGTCAAGCGGGAGGATGTCGAGCGCATTCAGGGACTGAACGCCACCTTCACCGCCGATGGGCAGCCCCCGCTCACCCGCGTCGATCCCGCCGTCAATTTCGACTGGGCGACGGCCAATCCCCTCCAGGGCAAGCCATTCCGCGCCGAGTGGTCGGGCACCGTGTTCATTCCCAATGCCGGGCAATACCGGTTCACCCTGGAGAGCGCCGGCGCGGGATCGCTGGAGGTAGCGGGACAGCGGGTGCTTACCGCTGACAAGCCCGGCCTCGTCGAGGGCCGCACCTATCTGCCGAAGGGACAGCAGACCATCCGGCTGCAGGACAGCACCGTCGACGGGAAGGGCCGCACCGTCCTCTCCTGGACGCTGCCGTCCGGCCAGAAGGAGGTCGTGCCGCAGGTGCTGCTGAACACCCTGCCCCTGCCGGCGAACGGGCTCACGGCCCGCTACTACGCCGGACCCGACTGGCAAGGTGAGCCGCGCCTGGTCTCCCGCGATCAGAGCGTCCAGTTCCGATGGCACCCGGCGCCCCTGGACGGCGCGTGGAGCGTGGAATGGCGGGGGCAGATTGAGATTCCGGAGGCCGGCGAGTACGGCTTCGCCACGCGCACCAACGAGCGGGCCTGGCTCAGCATCGACGGCCAGCCGGTCATCGACAACGCGCCCGGCCACACCGCCAAGCAAGTCAATCTCACCCAGGGTCGTCATAAGATTGTGATAAGATACAAATCAACGATAGGCTACTCGGAGATGCGCTTGTCATGGACGCCACCGGGCAAAGGGGAGACACCCGTACCCGGCGAAGTCCTATTCCCAGAGGAATAGGCGGCATGCAACGGGTCCTCGCGCTGGTCATTGCCCTGCTCCTGGCCGCGTGGGGGCAGTCCTTCGCGCCCAAGCGGGACTTCCCCTGGGACGCGCTGATCCTGTACGGGGCAAGCGCCCTCATCTTCGTGTTCGCGGTCCTGCCGGGCCTGCCGCACGGGGCGCAGGGTCCTTCGCCGCTCCTGCCGCGACTGCGCCGGCGCGGCTGGCTCCTTATCGTTCTCGGCATCGTGCTGAGCGGGGCCGCGGCGGTCCCGTTCTTGCGCAAGGACTACTCTACCCTGCCTATGGCGATGTGGCTGCTGGGACTGGCCCTGATCGTGGCCGGCGGGTACCTCTTGTGGCCGAGGACGGCCGGGCAGGCCCGCCCGGGGCGGCCCTGGTGGGAAGTGTGGGGGCTGTGCTTCATATTGCTGGTCGCCGTATTCGTGCGCGTGTACCAGCTAACGGCCATCCCGAACGGCCTGTACCTGGACGAGGCCGACAACGACCTGGAGGCCCTCCGCCTCTTCACGCTGCCGACCTTCATTCCCTTCACGCCGGTGAGCAACGGGCATCCCACGCTGTTCCTCTATCTGCTGGGCCTGGCCTTCAAGGCCATCGGCCCCTCGCCGTTCACGATGCGCGTCGTGGTGGCCGTGGTCGGCGTCCTCACCGTGGCGGCCTTCTACCCGCTGGCGCGCCAGTTGTTCGCCCGCTGGCTGGCCCTGGCCCTCACGTTCCTCCTGGCCGTGTCGCACTGGCACGTCACCTTCAGCCGCATCGGCTTCGAGGGCATACTGACGCCCCTGGCGGCCGTCCTCACCTTCTACTGGCTGCTGCGCGGACTGAGGACGCGCCGGCCGCTCGACTTCGTCCTGGCCGGCCTCAGCCTGGGCGCGGGCATGTACACCTATCTGCCCTTCCGGGCCATCCCCGGGGCGGTGATCGCCCTTCTCGCCGCGATGGTCCTCTTTGACCCCGCCCGCTGGCGAGGGCGCGTGGCGGGTGCGGGGCTGATGGTCGTGACCTCGCTCCTGGTGTTCGCGCCGCTGGCCGCTCACTTCTGGGACCAGCCGAACGACTTCTACAACCGCGCCTCCCAGGCCTCGGTGACGCTGGATATGCAGCGGCAGCACAGCAACCAGAACGAAGTCGA
>JAMCWG010000034.1 GCA_023475235.1 Chloroflexota bacterium | reverse complement strand
GCGGGCGGAGTGGGCGTTGTTGGTGGCGGCCTTCAACCTGAGAAGCCTATTCCTGGTCTGGCGCCGTCGGAGCCGGGAAGATCGCTCAGCCCTACTGGGAGCGATGTCTTAGCGAGCATCAGCCTACGGAGGTTCGGGGGCACAGGGGCCGACCCAAAGAGGCCCGGGAGGAGCGTTATCATTCCACCCGGGCACACAAACCGAATGGATCGGGGCCGAGAAGTTAAGACCCTGCTGTGTCAGTAGTAGACACAGTGTTAATCGCCAAACGTACGGCCACAACTGAGACAGGCTCCGTGGGTCGGCCCCTACATTTGGGAAGACACCCGGGTCGGCCCCTGCACACGATAAACAATAGAAAGACCCCGGGGCCCGGTCGGGCACGTGCTTGCCCTTTGAGTCCTGCCCACTTAGAATGGAAATAGACAAGTTCTCGGACGCGGCGGCCTTGCCTGGGCGACGACGCTCCAGCAAAGCGCCGCCGGCGCCACCATTGGTGAGTGCTAGAGAGGGCAAAATGGGCAGAATCCTGATCGGCACCGCCTCCTGGACTGATCCCACGCTGCTGGCCAGCGGGTGGTATCCTGCAGGGGCGAACACGGCCGAAGAGCGGCTCCAGTTCTATGCCAGCCACTTCAGCCTGGTGGAAGTGGATTCGACCTATTACTCGCCGCCGGCGGAGCGGACGGCGAGCTTGTGGGTCGAGCGGACGCCGGACAGCTTCGTCTTCAATATCAAGGCATTCTCGTTGTTCACGCAGCATCCCACCCAGTTGCGTGCGCTGCCCAAGGACGTGCGAGCGGCAGTCCCCGCCGATGAGGAAAAGACCAGCATCTACTATCGTGACGTGCCGTCCGGCGCGCTCGAGCAGCTATGGCGTCGCTTCGAGGAGGCGCTGGCCCCGCTGTACGATGCTGGCAAGCTCGGGGCCGTGCTGTTCCAGTTCCCGCCGTGGTTCTTCCCTGGCTCGAGCGCACAGGCCCACATCCTCACCTGCCAGGAGAAGCTACCAAGGTATCGCGTGGCAGTCGAGTTCAGGAACCATCGCTGGATGGACGAGAGAGACGCTGAGCGTACCCTCCGGTTCTTGAAGGACAACAACTTGACTTACGTATGCGTGGACGAGCCGCAGGGCTTCAAGTCCTCCGTTCCCGGCATCGCCGAGGCGACATCGGATATTGGAATGCTAAGGATGCACGGCAGAAACGGCGAGAACTGGGAAAAGAAGGGGCTCACTACCGCCGAGAGATACCGGTATCTCTACAGCGAGCAGGAGCTCGAGCAATGGCTGCCGAAGATCGGCCATCTGGCCGCTCAGACGAGGGACCTGCACGTACTCTTCAACAACTGCTACCGCGACTACGCGGTGAACAATGCCCAGGCGCTGGCGAGGCTGCTTCAGCGGCAGCCGTCTCTCTCCGGGGGCCTGGTTATGCCCGGACCAGCCGGGGAAAGCCGCAGCCCGGGGGAAGCCGGACCCCGTCCTGCTCCTTTGCTGTAACAGGGCGTGATGATGCCGATCGGGCCATTCCCTGTCTGCCGGAGACACGCCGCACACCCGTGACAGTGGACCCCTCAATGAGAGTAGGGCTCTCCCCATGTGCCAAGTACCAGTCGACATTGATCTCGCCCTTGGGGGCAGAAGCTCCCGGCCAGGGATTGACGGTCAGACCGTTACATGTCGCGACGGCTGAAGACCAGGACGGCCAGGCCGAGTGCGGCCAGAGTGTAGATGGTGGTGTAGACCAGCATCGTTCCTGCTGGCGGCGCCGATGACCCGAACGGGAACAGGCCGGAAGCCGATGTGCTCGCCAGCATAAGGATGGACGGAGACTGAAGGTAGTAGGATGCGGCCTGCCAGAGTGCGTCGCTCGGGACCAGCAGGCTGACGGCGATTCCGATGTGGACCATTGTGCTGTTGTGTACCAGCCCGCCGAGGCCCTCGATTACCCCGGCCAGCCAAGCCAGCCCGTACAGCAGAAACAGCCCTACGCCATTCGCCAGTGCCGACAGGAACGTCCCGCCCAGGATGCTGAGGGTCAGCAGCAAGAGTGCCACCCAGACCATAAGCCCGATGGTGGCGAGGGGAGCAGGCGGGAGGGTGCCGGATGTGAGATAGATGATCGCCATCAGGCCGGTGCTCATAGCAACTACGTAGGCTGTCAGCACCAGCGCGTAGCCGAGCCACTTGCCCAGGATGATGTCGCGGCGGCGCAGCGGTCGCGCCACCAGCGCGTGAATCGTCCCGGAGTCCAGCTCTCCGGAGATGGCATTGACGGAAACGAAGATGGCGCTGACGCCGGCAAGGACGTTGAGGAAGTAGAAGCCCATCACCATCATCATTGCTGTGAGCATAAAGGGCGGCGCTCCACCTCCGGCGCGGGCCGCTTCGGCCTTGATCTGGCCGAGCAGCAGCGCAAAACCGACGCCGAAAAGGACCAGGAACAGCGCGCCCCCGGCTACGGCCAGTGCCAGCAGTCGCTTCCGGGCGGCCTCCTTCAGGGTCAGACGGGCGATAAGCAAGATGCTCATTGGGCCTCGCCCTCCACGGCCTGGACGAAGATGTCTTCGAGGCGGCGCTGCGCCGGCACCAGACCGTACAGCCGGAGTCCGAGGCTGTGCACGGCCTCGGCAGCAAGGGGCGCGGCATCGGGATCGGCTACCGCCAGCACGACCTCCGTGCTGCCGGCCTGCTGGACGCTGCCGATCTTCTGCAGCCGGGCCCGCAGCTCTGGCGTCACCCGGTCGACCATCACCCGCAGCTCGCGCGACCCGTCCAGGAGCTCGGCCATCAGACCAGCACGGATCACCCGGCCGTGGTCGACGATGGCCACCCGGTCGCAGACCATCTCCACCTCGCTGAGCAGATGGGAGTTCAGGAAAAGGGTCGCCCCCTCGGCCTTCAGCCGGCGGATGAGGTCGCGCACCTCGCGGCGCCCGAGCGGGTCAAGCGCGGAAGTCGGCTCGTCCAGAAGGACCAGCTCCGGCTCGTGCAGGAGCGCCTGCGCGATGCCTATCCGCTGCTGCATCCCCTTGGAATAGGCGTGCAGCCGGGCATCCGCGGCGTCGGCCAGCCCGGTCAGCTCCAGCGCCTCCTGGATACGGCGCCTCCGGCGGCCGGCCTCCAGGCCGGAGAGACGCCCATAGAAATCGAGCAGCTCCCAGCCGGTCAGCCAATCGTAGAACCGGAAGTGCTCCGGCAGAAATCCCAGGCGGGCCTTGGCCGCGGGGTCGCCGGGCGGCAGCCCGAACACCCGGGCTTCGCCGGCGGTAGGCGCGACGAGGCCGGTCAGTATCTTCACCGCGGTCGTCTTCCCGGCGCCGTTAGGACCCAGGAACCCGAACACCTCGCCGCGCCGCACTTCGAACGAGAGACCGTCGAGGGCGACCTTGCCGTTGCCGTAGACTTTGCGGAGCTGTCTGGCTTCGATAATCGGCATCATCCTGCCTATTTCAGCGACCGGACGATCTCGAGCAGTTGTTGCTCGGAGGATAACCCGGCCACGCCGTAGACGACGCCGTCTCGCTGCCAGATGACCCCGCTCGCTCCTGCCGAGGGATCGGTGACTGCCAGGGCCGGCGTGCCGCCGAGCGATACATCGTGCCAGACAGCGCGGTCGCGGGGCACGGGCACCGGCAGCGTCTGCGTCCAGTCGTTGATGGCGCGGAGCTGGGCGACGGTGTCGGGAGGCAGTCCGGGCAGGCCCAGCAAGAACTCGCGCAGCTCTCCCAGGCTCACCTTGCCCTCGACGGTGGCCGTTGGGCTGGCGAGCTGGCCGATTATGAGGCGGGGCATCGCGTCGGCATTGACGTAGGTCATTGTTACGGCGGTCGGCACTTTGACTACCAGCCTGGCGCCGTCGTACTTGGCCGGAACACTTGGGTTGGCGGCGCCGGAGCTCTTCAGATACGCCTCCGTCTTCTGGCGGTCCAGCGTGAAGCTGGCCTCGGCGGCCGGAATCACACGGACCTGTGGCCTGTCACTTACGCCGGGCGGAATGATGGTTGGCCGTTGTAGCTTGATGCCGGCCTTCGCGTCTACCTCGGCCAGGGGAGCCGTGGTCAGGCTTCCTACGCCACGCCCCTGGGGAAGCGTCACCTTGCCAATGCGCTCGAGGTAGGCGAAGGCGTTGAACGGCCGGCTGGGGTCGACGGATACGGCGACGAATTTCTGTACCCGGAACAGATTGAGAAAATCGACGGCCGCGGCCCGGCCCGCCGGCAGCATCATGGCGCCGGCAAGAAGCAGGGCGACAAGCCCGGCGGCCAGCGCAGCGCGCTGGCGAAGCGAAAGCGCGTTTGAAATCATAGTCCACATACCTCCTGGCTGACCGGTGCGCCCCGCGCCGGCGAGGCCGTTGTTCGGATTGAAGGCCGTGCCGTCGATGTGCGACGGGATGGCTCGTCCCGCGTGAAGGCGGGACTGGATGGCGGCCCAGGCACGTGCCTGCTCGGCTGCCCCGGCCGTGGACGGCTCGAGTGCTTCGAGTCGGCTCGCCACGGCGCTGGCATTTGCCCGCACCTGCTCCAGCGCCAGCCGGCACCCTGGACAGGCCGCCAGGTGCGCCTCCACCCGGCTGGCCGCGGCCGCGTCCAGCTCGTTGTCCAGATAGGCGCGCAGGACGCCTGGTTTTTCACACCCCATTGGTACACCTCTTCCATCTTTCCGCGAAGGCGTGCTCAGCCCGGGCCAGCATCGTTCCGACCGAGCCCGGGGTCGTTCCGAGGGCCGCGGCAATCTCGGCGTAAGAAAGGCCACTGTGGCGCAGGACCAGGCAGGCCCTGGCGCGCGGCGGAAGCTGCTGGAGCACCGCACGCACCTGCTGCCGTTCCTCGGCACAAAGGGCGATATGCGCAGGGTCGGCGTCCCCCGATCGCCCCGCTACCTCCCATGCTTCCAGGGAGGCCAGCCGTTCCAGCCGGGCCTGCTCCCGCCGTCGCCCCCGCAGCGCATTCAATGCCAGGTTCGTCACCACCCGCACGAGCCACGCTCCGACTTCGTCCTCCGGCCGATGGAGCACCGGCGCGCCGTGCAGCCGGAGGAATGCCTCCTGGGTCAGCTCCTCCGCCTCGGCATCGCCGGCCGCGATCCGCGCGGCAATCGCCTGCACGCGCCCGTAATGCTTCCGGAATGCTGCCTCGAAAAGGGCCTCCGACGGCTCCTCTGATTGCCCTCGTGCTGCCAGTGCCATCTGCAGCCGCACGCTAGTCGCCGGGCTCTTCATCGGCGGCTGGCAGACGGCGTCTCCCGGCAGCGGGATGCCTCGGCTCTCCATAGCTCGAATCTATCGCACTGACCATTCGAATTAGCCTTTCATATGTAACAACACCGCCGGCCCTCAAGATATGACGACGGCAAGCCAGGTGGTCACCGGCGGACTGATGTGCTCACATCCCATACTTGAGCCTACCGCTTTTCTCTGCTTTGTTCAACTTGACTGCCCCGTCGCTGCGTTGCGGCACTTGCCGGAACGCGCCGGCCGATAGTAGCATGGGATATGCCAGATTATCGAGGGCGTTGGACCGGACAATGATTAGGCTCGTTTCGACGCAGCGTCAGTTCGGCAGATCGGCGATGCTTCGCTGGCTCGACGAGGTCGGGGCAGCCAGCGAACCGGCGGCGACTTTGTACCTGCCGCCGGGGCAGCCCGCATCCGAGATCGAGGCGGCGCTGGCCGGCGCGTTGCATCTTGGAGAGCCAGCGCCGGAGTTGGTGAAAGCCGTTGGTCGCTCGCCAACGGGGGCGGTCGTATTCTGGGGCGAGCAGCACCGGTGCTCCGTCCTGCCACCGTTTCCCATTCCCGAGCGACGGGCGTCCGCGGGGTACGATGTCGGGCCGCTTCGCGTGCTCCTCGCCAACGACCTCGTGTTGGCCCTGGTGCTGGTGCGGCTGGCCGGCTACGCCATAGGCGTGTTCCAGGGCGAGAAGCTGGTCTCCAGCAAGGTGGGCACGGGCAACGTCCACTCTCGACATAAGAACGGCGGATGGTCGCAGCACCGGTTCGAGCGGCACCGGGAAAAGCAGATGGAGTATCTGTTCGAGCGGGTCTGCCTCCATATGCGAGAGCATCTGGAGCCTCATATCCAGCGGCTTAGCTATGTGGTCTACGGCGGCGAGCGCAACACGCTGCTGGCTTTTCGCAAGGGGTGTCCATTCGCGCAGAGGGTGGCCGACCGCACGCTGGACAGGACCTTGAATGTGCGCGAGCCCCGGCAGGACGCGTTGCAGGCGGCGATCAGGGAAGCCTGGTCCAGCCGGGTGACCGAGTGGCGGGAGGATAGGAGCAGCGCTCCCTGAGCCACCGCAGAGCGCGCGCAGCCTGCGCTCTAGCCGGTCCGCGCGACCTCCGTCCCTTAGGAATCGCTCTCCGTCCTGCCGGGGTCCGCAGAAACGGCAGCACGCCCAGGAAGCGCAGGTAGGCGCCGATGACCCTCCGGGCTTTGGGACGCGCCCCCGGGCGAATGAGGAAGACGGCGGACCAGGTCGCCAGGACGAGTGAGGTGTATAGCGCGGCCAGGACCCGAAAGGCGATGGGCGTCCAGGCCGGGAGATGCTTGCACAGGAACCGGTCGGCGCTGCGGGCCCACTCGTCCAGCAGAATGCCATCCAGGTAGATGTGGTCATGGTCGTGGGCAGTGGCGGCGCTCCCTCCCTGGTAATGGATGACCCGGGCCTGTGGCACGTAATGCGTGTCCCATCCACGCTCTCTCAGCCGCCAGCAGAGGTCGGCCTCCTCGAAATAGATGAAGAACGATTCGTCCAGCATCCCCACCTGCTCCAGCGCGTCTCGGCGGATGAGCATACAGGCCCCGCCCACCCAGTCCACCCGCCGGGCAGTGTGGTCTGGATTCTGCTGATGAATGGCGAACGAAGCGGTGAGGGCAGCACGCAGTCCACGCGGCAGGAGGTGCGGGCCGGGGAAGGACGAATGGGACTGCAGGGGCAGCAGGCGGGAATCCAGCAATTGAGGGCCGGCCACCGCAGCACCGGGGTTCGCCTCCAGGAATCGCCACAGCGCGTCTATCGTGCCCGGGAAGAGCACGGTGTCGGGGTTGAGGAGGAGGATGTAGCGCCCGTGGCTGTGCCGGATCGCCTGGTTGTTGGCGCCGGCGAAGCCCCGGTTGGTGGGGTTTCGAATGACGGAGATTGCAGGGTAGCGAGCGGTCAACTCCTCCAGATTGCCGTCCGTGGACGCGTTGTCTACCACGATCACCTCAAAGGGCTGTGTGATGGCGCCCCCGTATAGCGATTCCAGGCACGGCAGAAGGAAATGCAGCGAGTTCCAGTTGACTATGATGACCGTAACCGGAGGGCTCTCGGGCTCGTTATGAATGTAGGGAGACACGCCGTTGCTTGCTGATATCGACCCGTGATGCATCGCTTTGCCGGAAGAGCATTCCTCAGCAGATGAGCTGGCGGCCGCGGACCGTTGTTCCGCTACGAGAACGGGTCGAAACCCACGTCGATGGCTGCCCGGATGGCGGCCTGAGCCTCGCAGCTCATCCCGTGCTCGGTACAGCCCTCCTGCAGCCGGATCACGTGCTCGGCGCTCCGGCGGTTCGGGTCCCACGGCCTGTGCTCCACGAGCGTGACGCCGGGCACCAGCTTCTTGAGGAACGTGTAATGCGAGCGCGGGGGGTAGATAATCCAGCTCTCCTGCTTGGCGTCGTCGAAGAAGATCAGCTCGTTATCGTTCCATCGAACGATCCGCAGATGCAGAGCGGGAGGTATGAACTGTTTGTCTGTCATAGCTCTTCTTGATTGTTGTTATCATTGTTGCCCTCCGCGCGGGCGCATCTCCGGCGCCAACGGCGGCGAGGCTGTGCTTTTCCCATTATAACTCATGGCCGCAACCGGCCCGACTGCCTAATTTGACATAGCGCATCGGGTCTAATAGAATCAATGAGGTCGTGCTAGATGGGGAGCTAGCGGTGCCCTGTACCCGCAACCCGCTACAGCGGGGTCGAATTCCCGCTCGCGGCCCCGAGTTCTAGGGACTGCCGTAACTAAGCGGCGACGATGGTCGGGTCCTGCGCGGCAGAAATCTACAAACCCCGCCAGGTTCGGAAGAAAGCAACGGTAAGTGGACCCTTCTGGGTGTCGCAGGGCAGCCTGGCCGGAGCTGGCTGATTGCGGTAAGCCTGGGGTTCTGGGTCAACAGTGGGTGCACGGCCATATTTGTTTTGTGCATCTTAAGCCGGATTCAGAGACAAACCAATGGCCAGCGCCAAGGAAAAAGACTGGGACACCGCCCTGCGAGCTGATGCTGAGGTGCCGGCCATTCGCTCGCTCCTGCGCCGCCTGGGCATACGCCCACGCAAGGGCCTGGGCCAGAACTTCCTGGTGGACGAGGACGTCCTCGCCCGCATCATGGGCGTCGCCGAGATCGAGCCAGCCGACGTGGTCGTGGAGGTGGGGCCCGGATTGGGCATACTCACCAGGGAGTTGGTCCGGCGGGCGGCGCGAGTGGTGGCAGTAGAGATCGACCCCCAGCTTGCCGAGATCGTCCTGCGGCTCGTGCCCAGCGCACCTAACCTCGAAGTGGTGAACGCCGATGTGCTCCATTTCGACCCCGCCGGGCACGGAATCACGCCCCCGTACAAGGTAGTGGCCAATCTGCCATACTATATCACTTCGCCCACCATGCGCCACTTCCTCGAGGAAGTGCCTCACCCTGATGTGATGGTAGTGATGGTGCAGCGCGAGGTGGCGGAGCGGATGGTGGCGCAGCCGGGAGAGATGAGCCTGCTCTCGGTGAGCGTGCAGTTCTACGGCGACGCGCGGATGGCCGCCGTCGTGCCAACCTCCGCCTTCTACCCGCAGCCGAAGGTGGAATCGGCAATCGTGCGCATAGACGTATACCCCAGGCCTGTCCTGGACGTCGAGCCGCGCAGCTTCTTCCGCCTCGTGCAGGCCGGCTTCTCGCAGCCGCGCAAGCAGTTGCATAATACCCTGGCCCAGCGGCTGTGGTTCCCGCCCGGGGGTGCCCGGGAGGCCCTCAAGGCTGCCGGAATAGACCCGGCGCGCCGCGCCCAGACCCTCAGCCTGGAAGAATGGGGGGTACTGTGGAAGGTGTTGACGGTCCAGGGGTTGCTGAAGGCAGAGGGTTGATAACGCGCCTCGCGCCAGCCAAGCTCAACCTGGCGCTGGAAGTGTTGGGGCGACGGCCGGACGGCTACCACGAGATCGTGTCAGTCGTACAGACGATAGACCTGGCCGATACGCTGGAATTCGCTCCCTCTTCGGACCTCACCCTGACCTGCTCGGACGCCTCGCTGGTCAATGAGGACAATCTGGGCTGGCGGGCTGCCCGCGGCCTGCAGGCGGCGACGCGGACCAGGGCCGGCGCGGCGATTCACCTGGAGAAGCGCATCCCGCTGGCCGCCGGCCTCGGCGGAGGCAGTAGCGACGCCGCCGCCACGTTCCTGGGTCTGAGTGAGCTTTGGGGGGTATCTATGCCGGCGATGGATCTCTACACATTGGCCCGGCTTCTGGGCGCCGATGTGCCCTTCTTCCTGCGGGGCGGCACTGCCCTCGTCGAGGGCACAGGAGAGCGGGTGACAACGCTCCCACCTTTGAAGCCGCACTGGGCCGTCCTGCTGGTCCCTCCCCTGAGCATCCCGCGCAAGACCGCCACCCTCTACGGCCGGCTCCGGCCAGCCCACTGCACCGACGGCACAAGGACCCGGGCGCTGGCCCAGGCCATACGGACGAATGCGTCCCTCGACCCGTGCCTGCTGGTAAACGCCTTCCAGCCCGTGCTGACCGAGCCGGAGATGGCCCGCGGCCGCGCGGCAATGCTGGAGGCGGGGGCGCCGTGGGCCGCCCTTTCCGGCAGCGGTCCGACCCTGTTCTGCTTATTCGAGGAAGCCACCGCAGCGCGAGAGGTATACGGTACGCTGAAGTGGCAAAGTGGGCAGGTCTTCTTAGCCCGCACGATTCAAGGAGTGAGCTAACAAGGCGTAACGAGACCCCGTCTGCTGGCACGGGCTGTTGGTGGGGGCTTGCCTGCCTCTGCTGGGTCTCGCCGGAGGCAGACGATCCACTCGCGGCGATCTGTCCCAGCGGGAGTAGGGGCGCACGGCCGTGCGCCCCTACCGGGCACAGATGCCGTTCCTCATCCCGGCCTCATCCGCAACCGAGGCCGGCCCATCTTCCGAGCCTGGGGCGCGCCCGTGGCGGACCCTTGCGAGTGGCCCGCTTGGAGCGGGCGGGAGACAAGCCCCCGCGCTACAGCTTTTGTTAGAATCTCTAGTGCGCAGGGGTGCCCAGCGAGCGGTAGAGTATCCACACCCGCCGCTCCGGGTGCTTGAGGTTGGCTCCCCGGTCGAAGTACAGCTCGAACACCTCTCCATCGGCCGTCCGCACCCGGTAGTAGTTGCGATGCCGGCGCTGCCACCATTTCGGGCTCGGCCGGGCCTGGGGGCCGAAGCCGTAGTCGAACCAGCGGGCCAGCACCTCGGCGACCGCGTACTCCCGGCCTTCCCAGCGGAACGAGACGGGCAGCAGGATTGGGTCGCCTCCCAGCGTCACCTCTACCCGAGCGCCGATGAAGTGACTGCCGCCGTCCATTGGCCCTCGACCTACCGTCGCTCGCCGATGCCCACCACCGTGCCGGTGGCCTTGGCGACCAGCCGCCCCGTTTCATCGTGCACCGTCATCTCGGCCATCCCCGTGGTCCGCCCGGCGTGCAGCACCCGTCCCTCCGCCACCAGGGTGTCGCCCGGGCCGGGCGCCGCCAGCAGGCTGATGCTGAACTGCACCGCCACGTACACGCGGTCCAGCGTGTTAGTGGCGCAACCGAAGGCCTGGTCGGCCAGCGACATTATCACCCCGCCGTGGATGAGGCTCGCCCAGTTGCGGTGCTCATCGCGCAAGGCCATCTTTATCTTTGCGTGGCCGCGCGATAGCTCGGTGACGCGCATTCCCATAAGTCGGGCATAGGGTGAATCGTTGAACCGGGTAGCTAACTCGGCATACTGGTCCGCAATCATCTCTTCCTCACTGGCCTGATAGGTCTGTAGCGGTCAAGTCCAGGGTAGTCAAGGAAACGTAGTTATCGCCGCCTGCAACGGGCAGGCGCTCGCCGGTCTCCACCAGGTACATGCCGGCAATGAGCCGGTACCGGCCGGGCGGCAGGTCGGGGGGCAGCGATATCGTATGCTCGTCAACGACTGTCTCGCCCGCCTCCCAAGAGCCGGTGGGGTTGAGGCCGCCCTGCGGCATAGCATCGGCCTGGGCCACCAACTGGCCGTCGGCGTTCAGTAGCTGGACGAAGACGGTGTAGTCGGCCGGCGGGGCGTCGGCCGCCTGCCAGGCGATGGTCACGGCCAGCCGGGGCCGGCCGACGGGGTCCGGCGCCGGCTGCATCCCGGCGTCGAAGCCGAGCAGCCGGATGTGCTCCCCCAGGCGGATGTCCAGGGGATGCGGCAACTGCGGAGGAGCCGCAGAGGTGAGGGCGGCCACCTTCACCGAGCCAAGGATGATCGTCGAGCCCTTCTGTCCCTGGCCGACAAGGGGCAGCCGGACGCCGGCCCGCCGGTCATACACGCCGATCTCGACGCGATACCGGCCGGGGGCCACCTTCGTGCCCACCGGCATATCCAGTCGCGTGGCCAGGACCTCTCCGCTCTGCCACTGGGCGACCGGGTAGCCGTTCTCGTCGTACTGGGCCCACATCCGGCCCTGGTTGTCGACGAGATGGGAGAAGAACACATAGTCCTGATTGCCGGGAGACGCCAGTATGCGCCAGAGGGCGGTCACCGGCAGCGTGCTTCCCGGCACGACCCGCGGGGCGCTCTGGCCGGAGATAGCGGCGACCTGGTCGCCCAGATTGGCGTCGAGGGCGACGGTGCCCGGCTGCTGCTTGAGACGCTCGATCTGGGCGCGCGCCTCAGCGGGGCTCAGACGGTAGGCGGTGTAGGTCGCCGGCGGCGGCTGGTCGGGGTCGATGCCGCGCTCGAAGTAGGCGCGCCTGACCTCCGTCTCGGGCGGCAGGAGGTCGTCCATCATCCAGGGGCGGGTAGTGTACGGAAAGACATACAGTGTATCGCGCTCGCCCTCCGTCCGGTAGACCATCGCCTTGTTGCCGTCCACCCAGCGCAGGGCGTCATACACGCGGGGCGCTAGCTGGGCCGCCACGGGATGGCCGAGGAACTCCGAGCCGACGATGATCTCCTCTTTGTTGGGTCTTGCCTCCTGCTGGAGGTAGCGAGAGGCGGCCACCATATCTGCTCCGTCCTCGTAAGCTCCACCGAAGGAGTGGGCCCATACCTGGAAGTAGTCGTGGTAGGTGAGCCCGGCCTCGGAGGCCAGGACGAGGGCTATCAGGGCGGCGCCGGCAGCCGCTGGGACGGGCACCCACAGCAGGTTACGCCGCTGCTCCAGCCATTCCCAGGCGGCGACCAGACCTACGGCCGGCAGGAAGTACATCGCTGGCACCATACCCATCGCCCGGAGGGTATATGCGCCGGCCTCTTCGGAGAGGATGCAGGGCAGGCTCATAACTCCCAGCCACGCGAGTATGAGCATACTGGCTGGCTCGCGGCGGATGGCGCGCCAGAGGATTATGGCCACGCCCCGGTAGAACGCC
>JAMCWG010000122.1 GCA_023475235.1 Chloroflexota bacterium | reverse complement strand
ACCACCACGTGTTCATCTTCACGCCGCGCGGACAGTGGGCGGTCATTCAGCAGGGGATGAACCCCGCCAACCGCTACGCCCGCCGGTATCACTGGCTGAGCGAGCAGGTGAGTGACTTCGTTTGCGAGCCGCACGCCGCGGTGTGCGCGGACCAGACCGGCGTCACCCTGAACCTGGTGGCGCAGGAAAGCGGGCCCAGCCGCTCCACCATCGCCGAGATGGCGGCGCAGCAGAAGCCGGAGCAACTGCTGGCCGACCTGAAGCGCATCGTCCACCTGGAGCTGCCCGCCCGCCACCACGTCGATCCGACCGACATCCATCCCGACCGCGTGAAGAAGACTCTGCTGCGCGTCTACGAGCGGCAGGCCCCCGACTTCGAAGTGCTGCTGGGGATCGAGGGAGTTGGGGCAAAGACCGTGAGGGCGCTGGCGCTGATCGCCGAGCTGGTGTACGGCGTGCCCGCCAGCTTCCGGGACCCAGCCCGCTACTCCTTCGCCCACGGGGGCAAGGATGGCCATCCCTTCCCGGTAGACCGGCCCACCTACGACCGGAGCATCTCGGTGCTGGAGGGGGCGCTGCGCCGCGCCCGGCTGGGGGACCGTGATAGGCTGGCGGCCCTTCGCCGCCTGGAGGCGATGACGGGCACGATGGGGTGATGAAAAACCCTACTCCATCCCCATTATCTGCGTAGCAAGGGTATCGATCTCGGCCAATTCTGCCGACAGCATTGCCCGCACCATCGCCCGGAGGCGGCCGATACTCTGCGTCGTGCCGGCGCCGCCCGCGGCCAGCCACGCGGAGACCTTCGCTCCGCATTCTTCCCCCAACTGCGCCAACCGCTGATGGCGGGCATCGG
Organism: Chloroflexota bacterium; assembly: GCA_023475235.1. Taxonomy (GTDB): domain Bacteria; phylum Chloroflexota; class UBA6077; order FW602-bin22; family JAMCWG01; genus JAMCWG01. Next base: position 46,470 of record JAMCWG010000122.1, on the reverse strand, counting down.
TTGGCTCATACCGAGGGATGGGGAGGTCCAAGAGTTTCTTATGCACATCTCGCGGTCCCCATAGGCCGCGAGACTGCATCGGCTTGACCAGACGGTCTACCGCTGGGGCGTTTAGCAGGGCGCACAGGTACGTTGCCTCTGCTAGTGCTGCGAGCTCGATCCCGTACGTCACGTGGTCCACGGTGAAGCCGCCGGGCTGTATCGCTTGGGACGCGAACCACCCTCTAAGCTCCTCCGGATCGACCACGCACGCGCAAACGTTGGTCCCAGATTTGGCGTACAGGACCCGGTAGGACGCGAGCGGGTTCTGCCGAGTGAGTTCGCGACTGTAGTTTAGCCGACCCAGCACCGTACGAGTAGCTGTTCCGCGCTCCTTCTGCCCTCCGAGCGTCTCCCATTCCGCCTGGGCGCGCTCCAGCCACCGGGCGAGATGGGAGTAGCCGCGGCCGCGCGCTTCCTCGGCGGTCAGCATCCGATAGTGATTGGCCTCGGGCTCGATGGGCAGGACGACCAGCCGGTAGCCCAGGTCCCCGAAGGGGAGCATATCTGTGGACAGCAGCGTTGCATACAGGAACCGGCTCTCCACGTTGGCCTCGAAGAATACATCTTGATATGGCGCCTTTGCCATCGCCTGCGCACGGGGATCGGTGTGCACCGGGGGCACACGGGGATCGATTCCCAGGGCAGAAGTGCGCACCTGCACGAACCAGAAGGAGCGGGGGACGATGGTGGCGCCTTGAAAGAAGCGGTCCCGGTAGTCGCTGGCCGCCGCGTGGGGCGCGCTGGTGGTTGCCCAAAAGCTACGCTTTCCGCGGCGGTTCAAGTAGAACTCGGCCTCTTCTATCGATAGCGCCTGCTCCGCCTGGGCCAGTGAGGCATTGCGATTGGGCAATCGCCCGCTGAGCACCTCGCCTGTGATAGGCCCGTCGGCCCGCGACTCCGCCGTTCGGTGAGCGAAGACCACGCAAGCCGTGACGTTGAATACCGGCTCCACGCGGTCCAGGTCCCATAAGTCGGTGATGTTCAGCCATTGCTGCGCAATGCTGCCCTCTCGATGGTGCGTATGCTCGCGAAGGGCGGCGTGCTGGTCGGAGGTGAAAACGCTGCGAGGCAGGACGAAGGCGATGGTCCCGCCATCCTTCAAGTACAGGTCGGCGGCACGCACCAGGAAGTAGGTGCCCAACTCGAGATGGGTGATCAACTCGCCGCGCCCTTTAATGAGCCCATATGACTGGGCTATCTGGTCCTTGAAGAACTGCCGGTACGATGGCGTTTGAACGTACCGGTAGGAAAGCCACGGCGGATTGCCGACCACCAGGTCGAATTTCCTACGCAACGTCATGGGCTTGTACAGGTTCTTCAGTACGAACCCCCAAATACTATCCCGCTGCTTCTCGATGAGCTTGCGCATCGTGTCGGATAGACTTCGTGCGGGTTCGATGGCTGACTTGATCGTAGCCAGAGCAGGATGATGGGCTCGAAGGAAGTTGGGGAACTCGTCGGCCAGCGGAGCCCTGCCCGCGGTATCGGCGGCGAACTCCCGCGCCGCGCTAATGGCCTCATCGCATATCGGAGGGTCATCGATCATCGCTTTGGGAAGATACACGAGCTGGTCATCCAATTGGGCATGATAATCGGCGTCGGAAGCTCTAGCCCATTGTTCCAGTGGCTTAACGGCATCGGAAAGGTACACCGGAATGCTGAGCCGGTCCCGTCTCTTCAGCAAGAGGTCTCCCAACGCCAGAAGGTAGTTGGTCTTCGCGGTTATCACCGCCAGCGGGTGTATGTCTATGCCCGTGACGCTTTCAGTTATGTGCGCCAGCGTCTTGAGCGTGTCGCCCAAGCGTCTTCGCTTCTCGCGTACTGCCTGGTAGAGAAACGTTCCCGAGCCGCACGAGGGGTCGAGAAGCTTGGCCTGCGGATTGTCCGCCAGTAACTTGCGCACCATCCGGTCTGCCAGCCAGTCCGGCGTGTAGTATTCGCCCAGATCGTGGCGTGTGGTCGGGTCCACCAGGCCCTGATAGAGCGCCTTCAGCACGTCCTCGGATAGCTCACGCAGGTTGTAGCGCCGCAGCAGGCTCGACAACATCAGTGCGATCTCGACACCGGTCTGGCTGGCCTTGGGCCGGGTGAGCCACGAAAAGAAGTCCTCCTCCAGAAAGTTATCGATCCCCGCCTGCTGAAAGTACTCGCCGCTCAAAACGGAGATGACACGGTCCCCCGCCGGAGGGCTGGATGGCGTTGAGAGGCGGTACCAGGCCATCAACTTGGCAAGAGTCGCCAGATAGGTGTGGCGAAGGAAGAGCGATTCGTCCGCTATTTGGCTTCCATAAGCGATGGCGAGGTAACGCTGCCACGACTCATATACGACGGCGAATTCCGGCTCGCCGCGGCGCGATTGCCACTCGAACGCCAGCGCCTGCCCCGCCGCCTGAAAGGCGTGGCTATCGGGGCCAAAGTCTTTGAGGATGCTATCGCTCTTCGGTGGCAGGATTTCCTGCCGGAGAAAATACCGGTCCAGCCAGAAATAGACGTCGCTGACCGGATATCGGGCCAGATCGATCTGCTCAATGAGTTGCAGATGAACGTCCTCTGGTTGGACCATAGGCTGCATCTTGTCAGAAATCGTCGGCGAAAAGACGATGAAGTTAACGCCGTCAGCCGCCAGGCAAAGGTAGGGTGTCCGCTGATGGTCGCCTTCGCGACCATGGTGCGTCCGGGTTTCTCCGAGATGAGCCGCACCATCGATACGCTCCTGGGACCACAGGCAGGCCACATAGCGCCGTAGCTGTTCTTCAGCCTCTGCTCGCGTCTTGGCAAGGTCCCGCTCGAACTCAATGACCAGGTTCCCGAACAAGTCATCTACCTTGCCCCTCAGTAGCCGGTCCTTCTGCCTTACTTTGACATACTTTTCCACGCCTGCCACATAATCTTCGATAAACCCCGGCTGGAGCCCGAACAGGTCGCTAAGCAGGAGCAAGAAACGCTGAGACTTGGCAGACTCGCTTTCCTGGCTCTTCACCCCGGCAAGGTAGTCGCTGACGGCTTTGTCACGCTTGGCCTGCTGTGCGTCCGGCATGCGCGCATCTCTCTCCCGTAGCTTGCTCTTAGCCGCCATGTCCGAGTGCCTCCCTAGACAGCCGGCGCCCAATCTCCAGAGCGGCAGCGATACGCGTTATCTTGACGTCCGAGAGACCCTTGAACTTCAAGAAGTCTTCCAAAGGAACGCGGCTCATCTCGGATAGGCCGCCGAAGGCTAGTGTCACCTGTTCCGCGATCTTTGTCGCCGGTTTCCCCCGAAGGCCCGTCGAGATGAGTATGGCCAGAAGTTCGGCATCGGAGAGAGCATCTGCACCCAGTTCACGTAGCTTGCCGCCGGGATGTGTCCAAGTCTTCATGTCGCTGGCCTTCCCTGCCCAAGTTACGAGGGAATAGCAGTCCCCCGTGAAGGTGTACGCGCAGTATTCTACTCCGCAAGCCGAATGCGTTCAATTGAAGTCACCCGCCTCTGGGGCCTTTTCATTGTCGCGAAGGAGCAATCTTACGGCACTTGAAATGCCCTGCCCGCGGCGGCAAACCTCACCCCCGGCCTTCGGCCTTGCCCCTCGCCAGTCGCCAGACCCGCCTGCCATAGGCAGGCCCGCCATCCTCACCAGCAGTCAAAGAAGGCGACCCCTCGCCACGGCGAGAGTGCCGCAGGCATCTTGGCGGGAGGCGAGTCGCCTTCGGAGACCTCTCCGTGCACGGAGAGGGGGCCACAGGTCCGTAGCGGAGCGGCCTGTGGGCCGCACCACAGGTCGCCCAGGCGACTCGTCTGCCAAAGGCGGCCTGCCCGCCGGAGGCGGGACTTCGTCCTTTGGCGGGCCTGTGGCGAGATACCCTTCGGGCACGACTCGTCTGTGGCGAGCGGACAGAGGGGGTGAGGTAAACCAGACGAGCAGCCGAACCGCCGAACAATGAAAAGTTTCCATGTCCCTTCGGGACGCCACCGCGGATGAAAATGCTTCGCTATTTTAAGAGCAGACCCTAACCCGCTTCAGATCTGCTGGCAGATCCTGGCGACTGAAGTCGCAACTACGTTTTCAGGGCTAGCGGAACATGCCCATCAGATTGCGGGGGGCCCGGCCTGAGGAGAACTGCTTCATCAGCTTCTGCATCTGGCGGAACTGGTTCAGCAACTGGTTGATGTCGGCGGGCGTGGTCCCGCTGCCGCGGGCGATCCGCCGCCGCCGGCTGCCGTCGATGATGTGCGGGTTGTGCCGCTCGTATGGGGTCATCGAAGAAATGATGGCTTCTACCCGCCCCAGTTGCCTGTCGGACAGGGCCTCGGCAGGCAGCTTTTTGGTCATGCTGCCCAGGCCGGGGATCATCTCCATTAGCTGGCCGATGGGCCCCATCTGCTTGATCTGCCGCAACTGGCCCAGGAAGTCCTCCAGGTCGAAGGTGGCCGTGCGCATCTTCTTCTCCAGCTCGGCCGCCCGCTCCTGGTCGATGTTCGCCTGAGCCTTCTCGATGAGGGACAGGACATCGCCCATCCCCAGGATGCGCGAGGCCAGGCGGTCCGGGTGGTACGGCTCCAGTGCATCCAGCTTCTCACCGATACCCAGGTATTTGATGGGCACGCCCGTGACGCTGCGGATGGACAGGGCCGCGCCGCCGCGGGCGTCGCCGTCCACCTTCGTGAGGATGAGGCCGGTGAGCTCCACCCGCTTGTGGAACTCCTCGGCTACCCGCACGGCGTCCTGGCCGGTCATCGCGTCCACCACGAGCAGCACCTCGGCAGGGCTGATCCGCTGCTTGATCTGGGCGAGCTCGTCCATCAGCTCGTCGTCGATGTGCAGGCGGCCGGCAGTATCCAGCAGCACGACGCTCTGGGCCGCTTCGCGGGCGTGGCGCACGGCATTGGCGCAGATTGCGGGGGGAGATCCCCCGCTCTCGGCATACACCGGAATCTCGAGCTGGTTGCCCAGGGTCTGCAATTGCTGTATGGCCGCGGGACGGCGCACGTCGGCAGCCACCATGAGCGGGCGCTGTCCGGATTTGCGCAATTGCAGGGCGAGCTTGGCCGCCGTGGTGGTCTTGCCCGAGCCCTGCAGCCCTACCAGCATTATCACGTGAGGCGGGGGACCGCCCAGGTCTACGCGGCCGGGCTCGCCCAGGGTGGCGATCAGCTCCTCGTGGACGATCTTAATGACCTGTTGGGCAGGATTCAGGCTCTGGAGCACCTCGACGCCGATGGCCCTCGCCCGCACGCGCGCCAGGAAGTCGCGCACCACCCGGAAGTTGACGTCGGCTTCCAGAAGGGCGAGCCGCACCTCCCGCAGCGCTTCGTCTACCTCTTTCTCTCCCAAACGGCCCCGGCGGCGCATGCGATCGAAGATGCCCTGCAGTCTATCGGTCAATGTATCGAACATGTACTCAATCTCCTGGCTGGTTTTCCTATAGCAGTGTAACCGATACGGACAAGGACCAGCAAACCTTACATAACATGATACCCTATGGGAGCGAGTTTGTGTAGCTACAGCCCCAGGCTGCGGAGCTCGCCGGTCCGGCCGCGGGGCACACGCTGGTAAGCGAACCAGAATATGGGCGCCATGACCAGGGCGTTCAGGAGGGCACGCGGGAGAGTGAGGGCGAGCGGCACGCTCAGCCAATCCACTTCGCGGCGAAAGGCCGTCATGATGATCATCACGAGCAGATCGAACAGGAACGTGGAAAGCCCGCCCGCCAGCAAGGGGTAGAACGCCCAGGAATGCAGGATATCGCGCCCCCTTACACTGACCACCATAGCCACCAGCGCCATTGCCAGGGCATGGGTGCCGAACGGAACAACCGAGAGAGCGTCGAGGGAGACGCCTCCCACGACTCCCCAGAGGATGCCATCGCGCCGCCCATAGAGGATGCTTCGGGCGACAACCACCATCAGCACGAGGTCGACGTTGTGCCCCAGTACCGGGAGAGATGCCAGTACCGTAGCCTGCACGATTGCCAGCAGGGGCAGGATCAGCAGCGCCATCGAGCTACCTCCGCCTCGCGCTCATTCCAGGCGCAGGGGAACGTAGTTCGTGACGACCAGCACCCGCTCCAGCCCGTCGAACTCCACCGCCGGCTCGATGACTGCCTGCTGGTAAAGGTCGACATCCCGGCGGCTTATGCTGACGATGCGTCCGATGGGGATGCCTTCGGGGAAAATGCCGCCCACGCCCGAAGTGAGCACCAGGTCGCCTGGCCGCACCACATCGCCCTGCGAGATGTAGCGCATCAGCAGCAGGGGGCCGCGCTGTCCCACCACGACGCCGTTGGCCCGCGTCTCCTGGTCCATCGCGGTGACGGCGCTGGTGGTATCGGTTATGAGCAGCACCTTGGCGCTGCTTGGATTGGCCTGAACGACGCGCCCCACCAGGCCCGCAGCCGTCACCACGGTCATTCCTTCGCGTAGCTGCTCCTCCCGCTGTGGCACGATGATCAGCGAGCGCAACAGGCTGTTTGGGTCCTGGGCGATCACCCGGGCCGGCGTCCGCTGCAATGTGGGGTCGCTTTGCTGAAGGCGGAGCTGCTCTCGGAGCGACTGGTTCTCGCGGCCCAATTCCTGAAGACGGGCCACCTCGGCCTCCAATGCGCCGATCTGCTCGCGCAGGGCAGCATTCTCCGCCTGCAAGCTGCCGGCCTGCTCCAGGGTACGCGTAAGGCTGGAGATTCCTTCCGCTGGCCCGCTCATAGGCACCATCAGGATGCTGAACGGCTGTTGGAGCAGGTTGCTTACAGAGTGCATTTGCGGCAGGTTGAAAGAGAACAGGATGATGATGCCGACCAGGGCAACGATGATCAGAGATGTCAGCCACTCGCGCAAGCAGTTTCCTCTGTATCTCGCCGCCCTTCCCGGCCCAGATACGGCAGGGCGATGTGTTCTAGAGTCCGGCGCTGTATCGGCACCTGGATACTGTCACTAGCGGGGAGCACGGGCGTACTGGACGGGCACCTCGACTTGATTAAGGATGTCAATTTCCTCCAGTGAGATTCCAGTGCCGCGCACCACGCAGGTAATAGGATCATCCGCTACATATACTCGCATCTTGGTTTCTTGAGTGAGCCGCTGGTCCAGGCCAGCCAGCAGGGCGCCGCCACCGGCAAGGGCGATGCCGTGATGCATCAGGTCGGCCACCAGTTCGGGCGGCGTCTCCTCCAGCGTGCTCTTCACCGCCTCGACGATCGCCGACACGGACCCGGAGATGGCCTCTCGCAGCTCGACGCTGGAGATGTCCATACTGCGGGGCAGCCCGGTGACCAGGTCGCGTCCACGCAGGGAGACCATCCGCTCCTCGGGCAGCGGGAAGGCCGAGCCGGCCGCAATCTTGACCATCTCAGCAGTACGCTCGCCGATGAGCAGGTTGTAGTTTGACCGAGCGTACTGTATCACCTCGTCGTCCATCTCATCGCCGGCGATCCGGACGGACCGGCTGACGACGATGCCCCCCAGGGAGATGACGGCAACCTCGGTGGTGCCGCCGCCGATGTCGATGATCATACTGGCGGTGGCTTCGGTGACGGGCAGGCCGGCGCCGATAGCCGCTGCCATCGGCTCCTCGATCAGATGGGCCTCGCGCGCCCCCGCCTCGCGGGCGGCGTCGTGCACCGCCATTTTTTCCACTTCGGTGACGCCGCTGGGAATGCCGATCACCACCCGCGGATAGGGGATGCGACCGAACTGCTCGTGCACCTTGTGGATGAAGTAGCGCAACATCTCCCGGGTCACATCGAAGTCGCTGATGACGCCGTCTTTAAGGGGACGGATGGCCACGATGTTGGCCGGCGTGCGGCCCACCATTCGCTTGGCCTCGGCGCCCACCGCCAGGGGGATCTTGTTTTTCTTTGGATTAATGGCCACCACCGACGGCTCGTTGATGACGATGCCCTTGCCCCGCACATACACGAGGGTGGTGGCTGTTCCCAGGTCGATGCCAATGTCTCGCGCGAACAGACCCAAGAGTGCTCGCAGTGGTGAAAACAATCGACAGTCTCCAATTTTCCAAGGTCAACCAGCGTTGGCCAGAGCCTCGATTTGGCTCGCGAGATTATAGCACGGGTGTAGCTGGCTGCCAATTCGGGGCCGGCGAACATGTGGTAGTGGGTGTGGACAGAAGCGCGCGTCAGCCACCCCGCGCCGGCGGGACGGTTCACGCGGTGGTAGACGTGTGGAGTTCAGCGGCCTATCGACTGCATGTGCGATGGCGCGGCACCCGATCAGGCCTGGGCTTCCTTCTCGGCATGCTCCCGCAGCCAGCGGTGGATGTCGTCCAGGGCGGGCGGCGCGACATAGAATACCTGGATGTCCGCGGGAAACTGCACTCGATGGTTCTCTTGAATGAAGAGGAGTCCGACCTCATCTGGCTGGAGCGTCTCGTCGATCCGCTGGGCGATGTGCTCGTAGCGCTTCCTGGTGGCCTCCTGGAACGAATCGTAGGCCAGCCTGGCCACCCGCTGGCTGGTCAAGCCGGACAGCAGGCACCGCTGCCAGTCAAATGCCTCACGGGTGAGCTCTTCGTCTTCGACAGCGACGATCTCCGCGCCGCTATCGAGGGCGGCCTTGACCACCTCGTAGCTCTTGCCGTTGAGGGCCTGGATGGCTTTCAGACCGGTATCGCCGGTGGCCGAGATAGCTTCGTGGTACACCCGGCGGACGGTCCCCAGCCGGCTCGTTAGATGTGTGAGGTGCTTCTGGACGCCCGACCAGTAGCGCTCGAACAGGGCGGCGAAGTCCTCGGGCGAATCCGGCGGAGCGAAGAGCAATGGGACAAGGCAGAGCTTCCGAGTGCCGCCGAAGCTTTCAGCAGCGGGTTTTTCCATCCTGCCGAGTTCTTGTGACAAAGGTCATCCTCCAACGGTGTAGTCATAGCTGTTCCGCTTGGTTGTCGTGAAGCCAGGCGAAGGCTCGCCTGGAGGTGCCACCGAGACAGACCGGCGGCGAAGGTTACCGCAGGTATTGCAGCATCTGCACCATCTCGTCCAATGGCGCAGCAGCCTCTAGGTTCGTGATCCTGTTGCCGGCAGTGGAGCGGAAGACGCGGACCGTCTCGCCGCGCGGGTCACGAGGCACAATGTAGCCATATTTCCATGCCTTGCCGGCGATGAGCAACGTGCCCTCTTCCGCCACGCCCGGCGTGCTGGGCGGTGGTGCGTCAGCCGATATCTCCTGAAGGCGATAGCGCGTGCCGGTAGGAAGGGCGAACACCACTTCCAGATAGTATGCCTGGCTCGGCGCGGGGGCCCGCTCGATCATAACCCGCTCAACCGTAGCCTCGGGAGGAAGCGTCCCGGATAGGTCAAGTGGCTTCCCGGGTCTGGTAAGGCTATCACCAAGGGCCGTGTACACGACGGCCAGATCGGCGGTCGGGCTGGTGTAGATCGGCACGCGGGCGGGCTGCCCGGCTGGCTGGTATCCCACCGCGAAGGGGCGGCTGGCCTTCACCTTCATATCGTCCGGATTCGAGCGGGTGCTCGCCCTGGCAGCCGTGGTATCCGGACTGGAATGCTGCCCTGAACGCGCGCCGGTATCTTCTGCGCCGGCCCGAGGGCCGGGCTCGATTGCGGCCAAAGCAGGGATCGGCGGGATATTGGAGGGACCGCCGGTCACGAACAAGAACAGAGAGCTAGCCAGCAATAGGACCAGCCCTGCGGCGATGGCGCCGGCAGAGACCAGACCAAGATTCGTGATGGATGATCGGAAGAGAGAGGCCCGGCGGGCATTTGCAGCGGACGCCGATAGCCAGCTCTGGCTGAATGAGGGCGCATGGATGCCCTGGGCGCGCCGCAGAACGGTTTCGAGCGCCCGGTACTCGGCCAGTGTGGCGGCACACTGTGAGCACGATTGGACGTGGGCCAGGAGGTGTCGCCGTTCAGCCTCGCTCAGGGCCTCATCCAGGTAGCGAGATATGGCCGTCCTGTATACGGAACAGCTCACCGCTGACGGGCCTCCTCTCTTTGCATATCCCGGTATGCAGTGGCGAACTTTGCCCTGGCTCGGGCCAGGCGGTTCCACACGGCCGCCTCGCTGCACTTCAGCATTTCCGCAATCTCACCGCACGAAAAGCCCTCGATGCTGCGCAGCGCCAGGCATGCCCGGTCCTTCGGGGGTAGCTCCTGCAGCGCCCTTCGCACTAGGTCCGTCTCCTCCACATCGGCGACGGAGTCCTCCCCACGCTCCTGCGAGCCGTCCTCTCCCGACCACGGCAGCCAGGCAATGAGCTTTCGCCTCCGCAGGTGGTCCAGGCACAGGTGGGATGCGATGGAGTACAGCCACGCCGACAGCCGCTCCTCGTCCCGCAACTGGCCGATGGAGCGGAACGCCCGGATGAACGTCTCCTGGGTGATATCCTCAGCGTCCTGCCGGCTGCCCAGCATTCGGTAGGCGTGGCTGCAAATGCGATCGGCATACTCCTGGTACAGCCAGGCCATCGCCTCAGGGTTCTGAGCCCGTGCCTGCTCGACCAGGGCTGCAACTGATATGCCGCTCACTTCTTGTCCTCTATTAGCCCCCTCATGATTAGACGAGTAATCGTAAGACAGGCTATCAAATTCCGTCACAAATAGTCCTTTGCCGCTGAAGTACAGACGGCCGTGTAAGCTAGGGCCGGTGCCGGCCCTTCATACGGTAGTGACGCCGTTCCGTGCAGCGCGGCACCGGCGCTTCCAGCCGAAGCTGCATAGTCGGCTCGTCCGAGCACAGGCCCGGCCCGCCGCACGATGTAATCCCCAAGAATCGCCCTTGAAACAAACGTCACTAATCAATTATAGGCCAGCCCGTTGCCCCGTCAAGGTATGCCTCCGCAAGATGAAGGCGAGGCGGGTTCCGTTAAGTGCTGCGGGCTGCTATAATCACGCCATCTGGCTAAATCGAAGGCAGGCAACCCGGCCTGCCTTGTGCTTGCGAGGCAATTATGAACATCCTGGTCATTGGTAGTGGCGCTCGTGAACACGCGCTGGCCTGGAAGCTGGCCCAGAGCCCGCTGGCCACCGGGCTTTTCTGCGCGCCGGGAAATGCCGGCACGGCCCAGTTGGCGGAGAATGTTCCTATAAGCGCCGAAGACGTGCCTCGACTGGCAGAGTGGGCCCAGGCCAGGGGCATCGACCTGACTGTGGTCGGACCGGAGTCGCCCCTCACTGCGGGCATTGTCGATGTCTTCCAGGCCCGCGGGCTGCGCGTCTTCGGGCCGAGCAAGGCCGCGGCGGCCATCGAGGGCAGCAAGGTCTGGGCCAAGGAGCTGATGTGGAGATACGGCATCCCCACGGCGAGCGGCGCGGTCTTCGCCTCGTACGATGAGGCGCGGCGGTACCTAGCGGCGCAATCCGGCCCCATCGTGGTGAAGGCGGACGGCCTGGCGGCTGGCAAGGGGGTGATCGTCGCCCAGACCCAGGCGGAGGCCCAGGCGGCCCTCTCGCAGATCATGCAGCAGCGCGCCTTTGGTGCCGCCGGGGACCGGGTGGTGATCGAGGAGTGCCTGGCCGGCCTCGAGGTGTCGCTGCTGGCCCTCACCGACGGCGCCGCCGTCCGGCCGATGGCGCCGGCCTGCGACTACAAGCGGGTCTACGACGGCGATCGCGGGCCGAACACCGGCGGCATGGGATCGTATTGCCCGCCCGGATTCGTGACCGAGGCGATGGTGGAGCAGATCACCGCCAGGGTCCTCGAGCCTGCCGTGCGGGCGATGGCTGCCGAGGGCATCATCTACCGCGGCGTGCTGTACGCCGGGCTGATGCTGACCCACGAGGGACCCAAAGTATTGGAGTTCAACGCCCGGTTCGGCGACCCGGAGACGCAGGTCATTCTCCCCAGGCTGGACAACGATCTGGTGGCGCTGGCGCTGGCCTGTATCGACGGCACCCTCCACAAGGAGACGCTGCGCTGGCACGAAGGCGCCTGCTGCGGGGTAGTGCTGGCCTCGGGAGGTTATCCCGGGTCCTATCGGACCGGCTTCCCGATCCTCGGTCTGGATGCTCTGGATGCGGACGGCCTGGTCTTCCACGCCGGCACGCGCCTGGAGGAAGGACGGGCGGTAACGGCAGGGGGCCGGGTGCTGACCGTGGCGGCGAAGGGCCGCACGATGGAGGAGGCTCGCGCGCGGGCCTACGATAACGCAGCGCGCGTGTGCTTCGAAGGGGTCCATTACCGGCGGGACATCGCCGAGCGGGAGGTGGGCTAGATGTCGTTGGTGGCCATCGTCATGGGTAGCAAGTCGGATACCGCGTATATGCAGCAAACGGAAGAGGTGCTGGACCGGCTGGGGGTGTCGCACGAGACATTCGTGATGTCCGCCCATCGGACGCCGCAGAAGGTGCAGGAGTTCGCACAGCGCGCGGCGGAGCGTGGATTTGAGGTGGTGATTGCGGGCGCGGGCGGCGCGGCCCACCTGCCGGGAGTGATCGCCGCCTGGTGTCCGCTGCCGGTGATTGGAGTGCCCCTGCCCACGAGCGATCTTAAAGGGATGGACGCGCTCCTCGCCATCGTGCAGATGCCGGCCGGTGTGCCGGTGGCCACGGTGGCCATCGGAAACGCCGGGGCCCGCAACGCCGGCTATCTGGCCGCTCAGGTCCTGGCACTGAAGCACGAGGGCGTTCGAGAAGCATACGCCGCCCATCGCGCCGCGCTTGCGGCCGGGGGACGGGGATAACGCGAGGCAATCTCCTTCGTGCGGCAGTTGGTACGCTTGCCTCATCAGTGCGACATGGACATGACTTGGCCAGCGGCGTCGCGGAGGACGCCGCACACCTATGTCGATTTCTCTATTGTCCTGCGTGTCGCTTAGTCGTAGAATGCATGTAATGCATCAATAAGGAGGTGGCGTGTGTCTCAGTCGATCACGATGCTGACAAAGGCGTGGTACGGCGACGAGCCAATGACAATCGACTTCCCCGATTCCTGGGAAGTGGTCTACAAGAAGATGCCGGGACACGACACGCCCGGTATGACCGACGAGCAGATCTGGGAGGCCATCAACAGTCCCATCGGCGCGCCCAAGCTGCAGGACCTGGCCCGGGGGAAGCAACGGGTGGTCATCGTTTTCGATGATCTGGCCCGGCCGGCGCCTGCGTACCGGGTGGTGCCGTTCATCCTGAAGATACTGGCCGAGGCGGGGATCAAGGACGAGCAGATCCGGTTCATCGCCGGCGTGGCCAATCACCTGCCCATGCACCGGGACGACTATGCCAAGAAGTTGGGCGAGGACATCCCGGGCCGATTCCGCATCTATAACCATAACCCTTACGAGCACTTCGTGGACTTGGGCAAGACCAGTCGCGGGACCCACGTCCTGATCAACAGGGAGTTCATGTCTTGCGACCTGAAGATTGCCATCGGCGGGATAATCCCGCACCCCAGCGCCGGGTTCGGCGGCGGTGCGAAGATCATCGTGCCGGGCGTCGTCTCCTACCAGACGGTGCTCGAGAACCATATCGGCATCGGCAACCGGGGCGGAAAGCGTAACCCGACGGTCGGCCAGGGCAAGGTGGACGGCAACGAGGTGCGCCTCGATATGGAAGAGGTGGCCCGTATGTCTGGCCTCGACTGGAAGATTGACATCGTTATCAATGGGAAGCGAGAGCCGGTGGGCGTCTTCTGCGGCGACGTGGTGGCCGAGCACCGGGTCGGCGTCGACCTGGCCTGGAAGACCTACGGCACCCCGTGCGAGAAAGAGTACGACGTCGTCGTGGCCAACAGCTATCCCATCGACCTCCAGGTGCATAAGGGCATCTGGCCGGCGGTGGAGTGTATGAAAGACGGCGGCAGCGCCGTGGTCCTCTGCAACAGCGTGCAAGGCGAGTCGCTGCACTACCAATCGCAGCGGTTCGGCACCGATTACGGCGGAGGCCTGTACAGCCCCGATCGCGCCCGCCGCTTGCCGACGGCCCGCCGCATCTACTACTTCACCGAGTTCCCGTCCCGCATCCAGATGGAGATGCTGGGCGCCCAGGAACAGGTGGTGGCGTGCCGGCGCTGGAGCGAAGTTATCATGGACCTGGTGATGAGCCACGGCGCGCACGCCCGGGTCGCTGTGTTCCCGTGCGCCAGCGCCCAGCTCCCGGCGAAGAAGGGGGCCGCCGAGGCCAAAGAGCCGGCCGCGGCAGGGGCCGGTGCCTCTCGCTAGGCAGATTCCCATCGCTTAGGTCTGCGATAACGCGAATACATAATGTGGGCGCACCTTCGAAAGGTGCGCCCACGTGCCCGTGCAAATGGAGTGGTGCCATTGCGCCGGCCCGATAGCGGGGGCGGCGTTAGCCTGTTTGGGTAAGCGCTCGGCGAATTAGGCGAGGAGAGGAGTAGTGGGATTCGATGAGAGTCGCGGAAGCTCGTCTACCTGGCCCCCTCGACTTGGCGGCATCTGAGCGTGGTGGCACTCAGCATCATTCCGCCAGTATGAAAGAGGGGATCGATGAGGCCTGAGGAAACCTTGCGCAGGTTCCGAACCTGCGCAAGGTTTCGCCCGGTGTGCTATATCCTTGATCTGGGGTGGTGGCCACCAGGCTATGGCAAACCTGTGGTGAGTAAATAAGAAACAGGAGAAAGGGGTAGGTAGTAGTAGTAAATGGCCAAGATTGGAATCATTCGCTGTGATGAGCATAGTAGCAGTTGCGCCGGGTTCAATTGCTTTCCGGCTATCCGCAACAAGACCGGCCAGATGACGCAGTATGACGACATCGAGTTGGTGGGCTTCGATACGTGCGGCGGCTGTGGCCGTAACAAGGCCGACAAGATCGTGGCCCGGGCGACTAAGCTGAAGGAGAAAGGTGCTCAGATAATCCACCTGGGCAACTGCCTGGTGAACGCTTGCCCGTGGAAGGGCATGTTCGCCTCCACCCTCCAGGAGCAGGTCGGCCTGCCGGTGGTCCTCAAGACGCACTGATTGACTGTGAATGCTAGGAGAAGTGTGAATGTGAAGCTACCAACCACTCCCGGCGCATATCAGCCGGGCAATATGGGGGTCAATCCCCGCACCGCCGGGTGGAAATCGAAGGCGCCGGTGCTCGATGCGGGCAAATGCGACCAGTGCCTGAAGTGCTGGATCTATTGTCCCGACGCGGCCGTCGAGGTGACCGCAGACAAAGTGCGGTTCATCCTCGACTACTGTAAGGGCTGCGGCATCTGCGCGGTCGAATGCCCCACGGCTGCGATCTCGATGGCTGGGGTGTGATATGCGAATGCTCTTGAGCGGAAACGAGGCCACGGCCCACGCGGCGCGCTTGGCCCGCATCGAGGTCTTTCCGGTGTACCCAATCACCCCCCAGGCGCCGATGATCAACAGCATTGTCGGTTTCATCGACCGCGGCGAGCTGAAGTGTGCACACAAGCGGATGGAATCGGACCACAGCGCCCTGGCCGGCGCGGCCGGCGCGTCCCTGGTCGGGGCACGGGCCTTCACGGCCAGCAACTCCCAGGGCCTGGCGCTGATGCACGAGCTGCTGTTCTACACGGCCGGCCTGCGCCTGCCGGTGGTCATGGCCATCATAAACCGGGCGCTGTCGGCGCCGCACTGCCGCTTTCCCGACCACTCCGATGCCATCGCCCAGGAGGCGACCGGCTGGCTCCAACTGTACTGCGAGAACAACCAGGAAGTGCTGGACACTGTCCTTCAGGCTTTTCGCATCGCCGAGGACGAGCGGGTGCTGCTGCCCGTAATGGTCAATTTTGAAGGCTATATTCTGGGGCACACTAAGGAAGTGGTAGAGGTGCCGGAGCAGGAGGCAGTGGATGCGTTCCTCCCCGCGTACAGCCGGGCGGTCGTGGATGTAGAGCATCCGGCGGCCATCAACACGGCCACGAACGGAGAGATATACATGGAATACAAGTACCTCCAGCACCGGGCGATGCAGGGCTCGCTGACAGTGGTCAAGGAGGTCAACGCCGAGTTCGCCGAGCGTTTCGGAAGAGACTGGGGAGGCGCCGTCGAGCTATATCGCGGAGAGGATGCGCGGGCGCTGCTGGTAGCGATGGGCTCGGCGGTCAGCACGGCCCGTATCGCCGTCGACGAGATGCGGGCAGCCGGCCAGCCCGTAGGCCTGCTGAAGGTCCGTTCCTTCCGCCCGTTCCCGGCCGACGAGATCCGGAGCGTTGCCGCCGGGGTCCGCGCGCTGGCGGTTATCGACCGCGATATCATCTACGGCGTCGGCGGCGCGCTGCATCGCGAGGTGCAGTGGGCGCTGGCCGGTGACGCCGTGCACAAGCCCGTCCTCAGCTACATCGCCGGAATGGGAGGCCGGGATATATCGGTGGCTGATGTGAAGGCGATAGGCCAGGACGTGCTGGCGGCTACGGAGAAGGGTAGCGTCCCGATGGGGGCCCACTGGGTGGGCCTGAAGGCGGACCTGGTCGGGGAGGCGAAGTGATGGGCGAGCGAGAGGAATTGTACCGGCTCCCCCGCGAGGAGCTGCTGAGCGGCGGCCATCAGGGCATATCCGGATATGGCGGGACCATCGCCGTGCGGCAGGCCCTCAAGGCGCTGGGGCCGAACACGGTCATCGTGGTACCGGCCTCGGCCGTAGCCACCGTGGGCGGGCTGAACACCAGCACTGCCTGGCGTATCCCCTTCGTGCACTCGCTCTTCGAATGTGCGCCGGCTATGGCCACCGGCATCCGGGCTGCCCTGGAGATCAAGGGCAAGACGGGCGTCACCCTGGTCTCCTTCGCCGGCGACGCCGGCAGCGCGGACATCGGCTTTCAGTCGCTGTCCGGCGCGGCGGAGCGCGACGAGGATATCATCCACGTCTGCTACGACGACGAGGCGTATCTGAACACCGGCGGGCAGGCGGGTGGGACCACCCCGGCCGGCGCCCAGACCGTGAACACGCCGCAGGGCAAGCCCACCGGCAAGAAGGACCTGCTGTCCATCATAGAAGCACACGGCGCCGGCTATGTGGCCAGCGCCAGCATCGCCTTTCCGCTGGACTTCATCGCCAAGCTGCGCAAAGCGAAGGAACGGAAGGGCTTCCGCTACCTGCATATACTCACCCCCAATCCCGCCACCTGGGGCTTCGCGGCCGATCAGACCATCCATATTGCCCGCCTGGCGGTGGACTGCGGGCTGTGGCCCCTCTTCGAGGTGGAGGATGGGGGTCGGCGCGTCACCTATGCGCCCGTCCGGCGGGTGCCCGTGGCCGACTACATACGGGCGCAGGGCCGCTTCCGCCATCTGACCGGCGACCAGATTGCGGCGATGCAGGCGCAGGTCGATGCGAGCGCCGGAGGTGGGCGATGATCGAGATACGTTTTCACGGTCGAGGCGGCCAGCGGATGAACCTGTGGGCGGAGGCGCTGGCCCGGGCAGCCCTGAGCGAGGGCAGGTACGGCCAGACCTACGTCTCCTTCGGACTGGACCAGGTCGGCGTGCCCAACACGGCCATCACCCGGGTGAGCGACCGGTTCATTCGAGAGCGGGCCGCCGCATCCACCACGCCCGACTTCGCCGTGCTCCTCGACGCCAGCCTCCCCGGCACCATCACCGCCGGCCTTAAGGCGGGTGGCGTTGCCGTAGTCCCCAGCGGCAAGGCCGCTGTCGGCGGCGACAAATGGCGGGTGGTGGAGGTGGCCACGAGCGGACTGAGCGCCGACGAGGCGCGGGATGTGCTGCTGGGGGCCGTCGCGGCCCTCAGCGGCGCGGCGGGCCTGGGCGCCCTTCAGTCTGCCGTCCGCGGGGCCGGCCTGGGCGATTTCGATGGGGCATTAGCCAGGGGGTACGCCGCGGCCACGTAGCGCGCTCCTTTGGCGCAAGGCAATAACGCAGAGGCACGGCATCTCGCCGTGCCTCTGGTGCGTCCACGTAGTAGTAAATGAGAAGCAGGTATCCGAGGGCATCTATAAGCCGGGTTCTGTGCCGTCGCCAGCACCGGAGCGCGGCGACGCGGCGGTCATCCATCTAGCCCGGCCGTTGCCGGCCGGGTCGTGCGGCCAACCCGAGGACGAGGCGGGCCACCTCATCGCCCTCTGCTCGGCCTTGCTCCAGGTGGGGTTTGCCTAGCCAGGACGGTCACCCGCCCTGCTGGTGGTCTCTTACACCGCCTTTTCACCCTCGCTCCGTCGAATGCTCCTGTGGGGGAAGCGAATGCTTCCTCCGGGAGCGATCGATGGGGCAGTATGTCTCTGTGGCACTTTCCGTAGGGTCGCCCCTCCTGGGGGTTACCCAGCACCCTGCCCTGTGGAGCCCGGACTTTCCTCCCCGGTCCAGGTCCGCCGAGGCGGACTACGGACCGCGGCGACCACCCGATGCCCTCGAACGATGTTAACATAACATATGATGATAAGGACGTCAAGCCCTGACGGGGCCCGGCCAGGGGACGTGAGCATATCATTTGTTATTCCCGCCGCTTTGTGATACAAAGAATACGTGGAGAGAGTGTAGATTATTTTGTTGCCTTTATTGCTGTCCCGCTGCCGGAGTAGTATAATCTGACCACTGACCGTGGTATCGCCGCGACCGATGGGCCGAGTGAATGCATCAAGTCGGGTGGATCGGCACGATGGATAGAGAAGAACTGCGGCTGGCTCTGGCGGATGCGCGCCGGCGGCAACGCTCCGTGGAAAAAGAGATCAGGCGCATTCGTGAGGAGAGCCGTTTCTACCGCCGCCTGGGATTCGGGCAGGATATCAAAGATATCCAGCTACTTGCCCTGGAAGACCAGAGTCGGCGCTGCCAGGCCGAGGCCAGGCGGTTGATGCGGCTGCTGGGCATAAAGCCTTGCCCTGCCCCCTCTCTTCAGTCCTGGCTGCTGCTGCCCGCCGTGCTGTTGCTGAGCTTCCTGTCCGGGCTGACCCGCTCCTCCGGCCATTCTGAGTCGAGCCAAGCGCGCGGGATCGCTCCATCCGGGCGCACGGTGCGATACTAGGCATCCAAGCCGTGGCCTAGAGGCATCGTCAGCCCCCATCCTCGTCCCAGTGTGTCGATCCCCTCGCCTATGGTCCACACCATCATTCCCACAGTACTCCGGCGATAGACACGATGGAGCCTCCATTGGCGTCGGCCGGGCATTGCGCATAGCCGAGCGAAGCGCCCCGGCAGCCCCCAAGCAACTGTAGCGCCCAGAATATCGGCGGTATGCCACACACCCTCCGGCGGTCTTCGCTGGATACCGTCGCCGCGAACAACCCCTGGGCGTCCCCGCGGGCAACGAGCTCCAGGAGCCGGGCATCCTCGGCGGCGAGGCCGGCACGCTCGCTCAGGCCGAAAGGGTAGGAGTCGCCGAAGGCCGGGCCGACGTGGGACAGGTCGCCTGCGGCCACGACCAGGGTCCGCCATCCCGCCGTCGCCTGCCGCAGGACCTCAATTCCAGCCGCCAGACGCTCGTCTTCGAGGGGCGCCCGCCCGCTGGCCAGCAGGGGCCCGAATGAGCCGCAGAGCATAGGGAGCAGCGTTAAGGGACGGCCTTCCCTCAGGTAATGCAGCCACACGGCAGCCAGCTCGATAGAATGCTCTCGCAGGTGGTGCAGCTCGTCGGCGAGGGCGGCGTCCTCACCCAGCGCCGTCGCCACGGCCTTCACTATTTCCTGGTCGGTGGGAAGCGTGCCCCAGGGGGTAGCGTAGCTCTGAAGGGTGGGAGTGAGCGTCGGCTCGCTCCCGAGGTGATCGGTGCCGAAGATGATGGCCAGCTCGGCCGAGCGCGCCGCCGGTGCCGCGCTCAGCCATGTCTGGGCATACGTCGCGTGGCCGCGCGCGTAGTCGATGTGGGGGCTGAGGACGCCGCGTATGCGGCTTGCCTGTGCCGGATCGGGCGCGATAACGGCGTCACGATAGGGGTGGCAGTAGCCGTCCAGCGTCTGACGCAGCTCGTCCGGGTCCTTCGGGTAGCACCCCCCGGCCAGGGCCGTGGGCCGGCACGGCGCGGCGCGATACTCCTGCACTGCGTGGGCCAGGGCTGCCTGAGAACGCGGGCTTTCCAGGAGATACGCGGCGTCCATCTCGTTCAGCAGGCTCTCTACGATCGAGGGAGGCAGGGCGATGCCCGTGCGCAGCATAAAAGCGGAGCGCAGGCCGTCCGGGTCGCGGTTGCCGTCGAAAAGGGAGAGCAGCGGTGCCAGCACCTGAGGGACGATCACGCCGTGGTCCGACAGCCCCATCTTCTCTTTCAGCAATAGGGCAGCCTGGCCATTATGCTGTACAACTTGAACCTCTAAGGGGAGCAGCTTCGGGTGCACCTGTCCGGCCTCCACACGCCAGTTGGCTTCTGCAATATCCCAAACTTTTAGAAGTATACCACAGCGCCGATGCGCGAGGACGCGGCGACCAGCGTGTGGTAGGGCCTGCTCTTAAAATAGCGCAGCATTTTCATCCGCGGTGGTGTCCCGAAGGAACATGGAAACTTTTCAAAGTCCACCGATCCGGCTGCTCCCGGGGTTTACCCCACCCCCTGGCCCCTCGCCAGAGGCGAGTCGCCGTGGCGACCTCTCCGCGCGCGGAGAGGTCTCCGAAGGCGACTCGCCGTGGCGAGGGGTGGCCGAAGGCCGGAGGTGAGGTCAACTGCCGTTGGTAAGGCAACCGAAGTGCCGTCTGCTTCCTGGCTGACGACTTTGAAAAGGCCCTGGCGTGTGGGCAGGGTATTTGCCGGGTGTGTTATCATTGACTTGAACGTGGCGTATGCCGAGGTGCGGTGCAGCTTCGTCTATAGCAGTGAGGCGTGCCAGGGGAGGTCTCTATGGAAAACCTGACGGTCTTCGAGCGTCCTGCCTTGCGCAGTCCTCATTTCGTGTTCGGTCTCTCCGGTTGGCCAAACGCCGGCGAGGTGGCGACCGGAGCGGTCACTTATCTGCGAGACAAGCTGTCCGCAAAGCGATTGGCCGAGATAAGCCCGGAGGATTTCTACGACTTTACGACGCAGCGGCCGATGACCATCATCGAGGAAGGGCTGGTGCAACGCCTGCGGCCGCCGGCAAACGTCTTCTACTACTATCAAAACGAGCGAGCGGACCACGACCTGGTCCTTCTGCGAGGGTCGGAGCCGCACCTCAGGTGGCGGAGCTATGTCAACTCCGTCCTCACGTTGATGAGAGAGCTTGGCGTGTGCCAGGTGTATGCCCTGGGCGGCCTGTACGACCGCGTGCCGCATCGGCGCGACCCGGTGGTGTCCGGACTGGCTAACCGGCCGGAGCTGCTGGACCTGCTGCGCGCCCACGGCGTGTCGTTCTCGTCGTACCAGGGCCCCAGCAGCCTCCACACCACCTTCCTGGCACTGTGCGGCGAGGAGGGCATCCCCGGCGTCAGCCTCTGGGGGCACGTGCCTATTTATGTGCAGAACATCGCCAACCCGAAGGTATGCTGCGCCCTCCTGCGGCGGGTCACCCAAATGCTGCAACTGGACATAGATCTCACGGACATACACACGGCGGGACAGTACCTGGACGAGACGCTGGATCAGGCGCTGGCGCAGAACGCCGAGCTGCGCGGCTTCGTGGAGCAAATGGAGCAGGAGCCGGCAGCAGGAACGGGGTCCGGCCGCGAGCCGGTCTCCCTGGACGATGCGGACCGCATAATCCGCGAGGTGGAGGAGTTCTTGAGCCGGAACAAGGATTCGGACCAGGGCCCTTCTGGACGATAGGCGCATTCGCCGCCGCAAGCTTGCCGTTGTGACTGATGGGGGCATCGGCTATAATGTGGAGACTTGAGGAGACATATTGGCCAGGGAAGTATTCTACCGGAAGTTCCGTTCCCAGCGCTTCGAGGATATCGTCGGCCAGGAGCCCATCACGCGCACGCTGCGAAATGCTGTGCGCGCCGGGCGCCTGTCCCACGCCTACCTTTTCTGTGGCCCCCGGGGAGTGGGCAAGACATCGGCTGCCCGCGTCCTGGCCAAGGCCGTGAACTGCGAGAACAGCCAGGACGGCGAGCCATGCAATGAGTGCACCTCTTGCCGCGCCATCAGCGAAGGCCGCTGCATGGACGTTCTGGAGATCGACGCCGCGTCGAACCGCCAAATAGACGACATACGCGAGATCAGGGATAAGGTCGGCTACGCGCCGAGCGAAGTGCGGGTAAAGTTCTACATCCTCGACGAAGCGCACATGCTGACGCAGCCGGCAGCGAACGCTATCCTCAAGACCCTCGAGGAGCCGCCGCCCCACGTCGTTTTCGTCCTCTCCACCACTGACCCCCACCAGTTGCCGGCTACGGTCCTCTCGCGCTGCCAGCGGTTCGACTTCCGGCGTATCCCCTTGCAGGATACGATAAGAAGGCTGCGCTATGTCTGCGACCAGGAGGGGCTGCGGATCGACGACACCGTATTGGACTACATCGGGCGGCTGGCCACCGGCAGCCTTCGCGATGCGGAGAGCCTGCTGGACCAACTGGTAGCGTATTGCGGGCCGGAGGTCTCGCTGGAGCAGGTCCAGGCCATCGTCGGCACCACCGGCTCCCAGTCTGCCCTGCAACTGGCCGGCCACGTGCTGCGGGGAGAGACGGCGGATGCGCTGCGGCTGGTGAACCAGGCTGTGGCCGACGGCGCGGGGCTCGCCCAGTTCAGCCGCTCGCTCGTGGACGTGCTGCGAGGGGTCCTCCTCACAAAGCTCACGTCGGAGCCTATCGGCCTCCTCGAGATCACCGCCGAAGGCCGGCAGGATCTCGCGCGCATGGCGGAGGCCGTGTCCGCCGAGCGGCTGCTGGAAGTGGTGCGGATTTTCAGCCGTGTCGAGGCGGGACTGCGCCAGGCCTTCCCTCCCCAGTTGCCGCTGGAGGTAGCCGTAGTGGAGGCGACGCTGTTGGGTGAAGGGGCCGGGTCGGGCACGGCGAGGCCGGCACCGGCCAGCACGGCAGGAACCCGTGACGCGCCCCCGGTCAGGGCCGCGCAGGCAAGCGTGCCTCCGCCTGCGGTAGCTCCGGCTGATGGACCCCAGGTCCCCGCGGCAGCTCCCTCGATGGTGGATGCAGCGGCGGCCTTTCCGGCGTCGGAAGATGTCCCTCCGCCCGACCTGGCTGGACTGCGCCGGCGCTGGGGAGAGGTGATCGCCGCCGTGGGGCGGAGCAACACGCTCGTCCAGGCCCTGCTGCATGACTGTGAGCCGATTGGCCTGGAAGGAGACCAGGTGACGCTGGGCTTCCGCTGGGAATTCCATCGCCAGCGTATCGAGGACCCGGCGAACAGGCGAGTGGTGGAGGTGGCCCTGTTGCAACTGCTGGGCGGCAGCCACCGGGTCCGTTGTGTAGTGGCCGCGCGGCAAAGCGAGCCTGCCGTCGAGGCTTCCGAGGACCCTGTGATCAAGACCGCGCTATCGATGGGGGCGCGCATACGGCGGGTGAGCGGGCCCGGCGGATCTCGCCCCGAGCAATGAGAGGACGGGCGCCGGAGAGAAAGAGGAGGAAAGATGTTAGGCAACCCCAAGATGCTACGGCAGATGCAGGAGCGACTACAGAAGGCGCAGGAGGAGCTGGCCCAGCTCACCGTCGAAGCTACCGTCGGCGGAGGCGCGGTGACCGTTGTGATGAGCGGCGACCAGAAGATGGTCTCCATAAAGATCAGCCCGGAAGCCGTTGACCCGAACGATATAGAGATGCTGGAAGACATGATCGTGGCCGGAGTGAACGAGGGCCTGGCCAAGGCGCAGGAGCTGGCCACCAAGCGGCTGAGTGCCATCGCTGGCGGCCTGAAGATACCCGGCCTGTAGCGTTGGGATAGAGACTTTCGCGCAGGAACGATGGTGGTGGACCGGGCCGCTTGTCCACCACGCAGCACGCCTGAACGCGCTGTAATCGTCCCCAGGTGCTCACGTGTCTGAGGAAGAGGCGCCCCCTCCGAAGCTAGCGGGTCGAGCTGACCACCGACCGCGATTTCCGCAGGTGCCGGTACACGTACAGGACCACCCCGATCGCGATCGCTGCCAAGATGGGGTAGTCGAAGTTGTGGAGCACTTCGCGCACCTGCTGCCAGTTGTCCCCCATCAATTTGCCGGCAAACACCAGCCCCAGACTCCACGGGAACGACCCTGCCGTGGTGTAGAGCAGGAACTTGAGGAAGTTCATACGCGTGACGCCGGCCGGGAACGAGATGAACGTCCGTACGACCGGCATCAAGCGGGAGAAGAAAATTGCCGCATCACCGTATTTCGTGAACCACTGGTCGGCTTTCTCCAGGTCGTGGGTCGAGACCAGGATATAACGGCCATACCGTTCCAGGACGGGGCGGCCTCCGAAAGCGCCGACCCAGTAGGCGACAGCAGACCCCAGTGTGCAGCCGAACGTGCCGGCAAGTGTGACCCACCACAGGTCGAAGACCCCGCGGGAGACCATCCAGCCGGCCATCGGCAGAACGATCTCGCTCGGCAGGGGAATGCAGGCGCTCTCTATCGCCATGGCAATCATAACGCCCAGATAACCCATCTGGGCGTAGAGCTGCTCCAAGAGCGGAATAAGATGCTGTTCGAGGGCGGCTAGCACAGAATCACTCCCATTTACTCCTCAATTGGGGGGCGTAACCTGAGACCAGGCCGTATTCACCGCCTAGACCGACCCTGCCTCATCGCTGAAGTCTTCCTCGATGGGCTCCTCTGCCTCTGGGGCCGCCTCAGGGCCGAACTCGCCCTCTTCCTCTTCCTCTTCCTCTTCTAAGCCATATTGCAGAATGCTCTCCCGAACATAGGGTCGGATAGCAGTGGCCGCAGCGCTTCTCAGCGGGAAGGATATCTTGCCCACTTGATTGGGATGCTGGAAGACCTCCTGAACGATAATGCGAGGGTGACCCTCTTCCTGATCCAGGATGGCGGCGGAATACTGATTGCCCCCCTTCATAAGCTCGATCAGCCGTTGGCTGGGTCGGGGGTCCACCTGCCCGAGGAACTCATTCCGGGAGTTGTACACCATCAGGGCCCGACCCTCTATCTGCAAGCGGACCTGGTCGCCGACGCTCATCTTGGACAGCGAAGCTTTGTTGGGGACCCGTACGAGCTGGAGCATACCTGCTTTGCCCGCTTCCGTGCTGAGAAGGCGGAGGTCGAGCTTCTCGGTGGCCCGAGCTGGCTCCTCGGCGTGGTCGATATTTGACAGCCGACGCAGGTTCTTCTGAGCGATGATGTTGTTGGGGTCGATCTCCACCGATTTCTGGTAGGCGGCCCGGGCTTCGGCATAGCGGCCCAGTTCGGTCATGGCACGCCCCATCCGGTTAAGTGCATCCACGTCGTTGGGGAACATCTCCAAGATCTTCTGGTTGATGGCGACGGCATCTGCCCAGCGGCTGTGTATAGCGAGGTTGATCGCCTCTTCCACCAGGTGCCGCTTCAGCCTGGGGCGATCTTCTTCTTGAAACTCAGCCATAACACGCTCCGACTGAAAATTGCTCAGATAGACATTGTACCCGCTTGGAGCCTCCGTTGCAAGGATGGTGTGGCGCGTCTGGATGAGAGATATGCTTGCGTCTGGCTGGCTCCGGTGGGCCGATAGAGAGCTTCCAGGGTTCTGTCCTGGAAGCTACCCATCATCAATGCTTGTAGAATCAATATAACCTGAGCTTCGGCTTTTGTCTAGCGGGTTTCGCGCAAAGTCATTCGCTTTGCCGTGAGCGGCGGCCGAGTTGCAGTACCGGAGGTATAAGGATGGCGCATAGCGTGAGAACATATCCCTCGGACCGCCAGGAGGGTGTCCGGGCGATGCGCTGGCCGGGAGTCGGCGGCCCGCAAGTATTGCCACGGCGTACAGGCTATGTTACCATCACTGCCACGTGACGGGGCTGGCGGCCCCACGGTGGTTCACTACTCAAGGCTCGACGAGGCTGAATTGGCTCAACCGGGTGCATCCTACAGGAATGCTCACCGCTGGTCCGCAACCGCGAATGCGCCGCAGCGCGGAGTCGAACCGAGGGTCCATTACGCTTTGGTGATTGTGACGCTGGGCGTGCTCTCGGTCCTGGGAGGGCAGGGATTCCTTCGCTTCGGATACGCCGTGCTGCTCCCCGGCATGAAAGAGGCCCTGGCGCTGAACTTCACCCAAACGGGGCTGCTGGCGACAGCCAACTATGTTGGCTACGTCCTGGGATGCATTGCCCTGGCCCCTGCCGTCGCACGCTGGGGCACCCGGATGACTGTCGGAACAAGCCTGCTGCTGGTGGGCGTGCCGATGGTCCTTACCGGGTTGGTCTCCAGCTTCGAGCTGGCGCTCGTGCTGCAGACCATAGCGGGCGTCGGCGGAGCGGGCAGTATCGCTCCCTCGCTGGGGCTGGTGACGGCCTGGTTCGCCCCTCAGCGGCGCGGCCTGGGCACAGGGCTGATGTCGGCGGGCGGACCGCTGGGCTCGTTCATCACCGGACCGGTCGTTCCGATGTTCGTGGCGATGGGCCCGCTGGGCTGGCGCTATAGCTGGTATGCGCTGGGGACCGTGGTGGTGGTGATCGCTATCCTCGACCTGGCTTTGCTGCGCAATCGTCCAGTCGACATAGGGCTGCGGCCCTTCGGCGAAGGCCCAACGAGCGCAGCTCCGCAGGCCGTCGCTCCGAAGGGGGCCACCGACTGGCGGCAGCTATACCGGATGCCGGTAGTGTGGCACATGGCCATTCTCGCCTTTGCCTCTACCCTCTCGGCCATCTCGTACAATACCTTCTTCGCCGCCTATTTGATGAACGAGCGAGGCTTGTCGGCTGAGACCTCCGGGTACCTCTGGGCACTCGTCGGCGCGGCGGGGATCGTGGGCGGTGCGATGTGGGGTGCTCTTTCGGACCGCGTGGGCCGGAAGCCGGCGCTCGTCGTCGCCTACTTGGTGACGGCGGGGTGCTTCGGCTTGTTCGCCGCCACGGACGCGCTGGCGCTGTTCGCCGTGTCGGCCTTTTTCTACGGCCTCACCTCGCGCGCCAACTTCTCCATAATGGCGGCCCTATCCGGCGACATTGTGGGGCCGAGGCTGGCGGGGGCGGCCTTCGGGGTGAACTCGCTGCTGGCCGGCGTGGGGATGGCCCTGGGCCCCGGCATTGCCGGCTACATCGCCGACGTAACCGCTTCATTCACCCTAGCCTTCTGGGGGTCGGCGGCCGTGGCCGCTGCCGGTGCCATCGGGTCTTTCTTCCTCAGGGGAGAGCGCGTCAGGTAGGCATCCCACCTCCTCCGAAAGGCACCCACCTGCAGCGGCGACCTGTGATAGAATGACTGGCAGCGCCGGGGTCGCGTTTCGGGCGGCTCATCGGCGCGGACAGGCGCAATTAGATGCGCCGAGACCATAGGGGGGTTACACATGGCACTACAGGTTTGGCCTCATACGGAAGTGCTCGTCGCAGGCGGCGGCCCGACAGGCATCGTCGCCGCCATCGCCGCCGGGCTGGCCGGCGCCAGGACCACACTGGTGGAGCAGCATGGCTTCCTGGGCGGCGAAGCGACGACCGCTCTCAACATCCACGGCTTCCACAGCAACAATGAGACCCACATCGTGCGCGGTATTCCCTGGGAGATCATCGATCGGCTGAAGAAAATGCACGCGGCCTGCGAGATGCGCTTCAGCGAGTTCCGCAATCTGTCCCTTCCGATGAAGATGGTCCGTGACGTGGCCATCGACAAGGAAGCCTTCAAGCACCTGACGATGGAGATGCTGGAGGATGCCGGAGTCAAAGTGCTTCTCCATACTTTTGTCTCCGATGTCGTCATCGAGGACGATGCGCTGCGAGGCCTCGTCGTGGAGAACAAGTCGGGCAGGGTGTTCCTGCAAGCCGATCGAGTGGTGGACTGCACCGGCGACGGCGATGTGGCCGCTCGTGCCGGAGCGCCCTTCGAGCAGGGTCGAGCGTCGGACGGGACGATGCAGCCCTTGTCTCTGATGTTCACCTTGAACAATGTGGACCTGGAGCGGGCGGTGGACACGGTGGGCACGCGCCGGGCGGTGGCCATCGACCCCGAGCCGTGGATGTCCAAGTATCAGCACTTTATGCTGCCGCTGTCCCAATGGAAGGCACAGTTGCAGCGGTGGTTCCCGGAGCTGCCGGAGAAAAACCTCTTTACCGCCTTCACTGGAAATGCTCTGCGCAAAGGCGAGGTGAACGGGGCTACCGGCGTCCACGTGCCGCATATCGACGCCACCGATGCCGAGCAACTGTCTCGCGCCGAGATACTGGGCCGCAAGTACGCGTGGCGGATGGCCCACTTTATGCAGGAGAACGTGCCCGGCTTCGAGAACTCGTATCTGCTCAGCACTTCCGCACACATCGGCGTGCGCGAGACGCGGCGCATCCTGGGCGAGCATTACCTGACCTACGACGAGGTGATCGAAGCGCGCCGGAACGAGAATGTTGTCGCTCTGGGTGGCTTCTTCGTCGACATTCACGACTACGAGGGACGGTCGGAGGAAGGCTTCGTCCCATCCAAAGGCATCATCGTGAAGGACGGAGGCTACTACGACATACCGTACGGCACCCTGGTCCCCAAGCGCGTGGACAACCTGCTGGTTGGGGGGCGGTGCCATTCGGCCAGCCACGAGGCGCAGGCCTCGACCCGGGTGATGGGCACCTGTATGGGGATGGGGCAAGCCGCGGGCGCAGCCGCCGCCCTCAGCCTGAAGCAAGGGGTCAGCCCCCGGGAGCTAGAAGTGAAAGGCCTGCAGCAGTTGCTGTTGCAGCAGGGGGCCTTCCTGGGGGAACGCTTCCTGGAGGCCGAGCCGCCGGCGGAGCATCCCGTTTAGCTCTGCGTCCGGCCGAGATTCTTCACCCCTTCGGGGTTCAGAATGACATCAAGATGGACTTCGAAAGGACCTTGCCAAAGGGGCTTTATATGTGTCCGGTGGCACCCCTGTGTGCTATAATCCGACGGACGAGAACAGTATACTCAATATGTCAGACGCTTGCCAACGGACCGAACTGGGAGGAAGAAGGAAAGAGGGAAGTAGCCTAAGTCGACAAACAAGTGGGTCAACACCGTGAGAGTACCGTGTACGCAGTCCGCAGCTCAATATTGGTAGCGATAAGCCGCTGGCTATCGCTGCCGAGCCCGAAGGAGAAATGTATGCGAATGATCAAGAGATCAGGTGTTGTGGTCCTCATCACCATTCTGCTGGCCGCCTGTGCGCCGGCCGTGCCTACCGCGGCACCTGCACCTACAGGCATCGTGCCTACCGTGCCTGCCGCGGTGCCTCGCCCAGGCGAGCAGGCCACCAAGCCGGCAGCGGCCGCGCCTACTGCGGCTCCGGCGGCCACGGCGCCTGCCGCCCCGACCCCTGCCGCCAAAGTCAAGCGAGGCGGCACCCTGAACTACGCGAGCACATTCGAGACCGACTCGTGGGACCCGGTCCTGGCCAAGGCCACTACCTGGCCTATACGGGAATTGCCGGTCCTGGAGACGCTGCTCGACTACGTGCTGGTGGATGAAGCCAGCGGCAAGCACGAGCTTCAGGGCCGTCTCGCCGAGTCCTGGGAAGTGGTCGACCCCACTACCATCGTGCTGAAGCTGCGCAAGGGGGTCAAGTTCCACGACGGCAGCGATTTCAACGCCGAGGTGGCGAAATGGAATCTGGAGCGGGCACGCGACCATCCGAAATCGGCGGCCAAGCGGCTGGTATCCGGCGTCCAGACCTTCGAAGTTGTCGATCCGCTCACCCTGAGGCTGAAGCTGAAGCAGCCATCCGCTCTCGCCATTTACAACCTTACCTCGGCCACCGGCGGCACCGGCGAGGTAGGGACGATGATGGTCTCCAAGAAACAGTTCGATACCGGCGGCGAGGATGCCTTGGGCACGAAGCCTGCCGGCACGGGCCCGATGGTCCTGACTGAGTGGCGGCGCGACGATCGAGCCATCCTGAAGCCCTGGAACGGCTACTGGAAGAATGGCGTGGATGGCAAGCCCTTGCCGTACCTGGATGGCATCGTCGGCCGTATCATCAACGACCCGACGGTCATCTTCGCCGAGATGCGAGCGGGCACGGTCGATGTGTCGTCTCACATCTCGGACAGCGATTATCAATCGGCGAAGGCCAATCCCAACCTGAAGCCGATAGTATTGCGTTGGGCGAACAATTTCCACGTGTTCGGGTTCAACCAGAAGTTCCCCCTATGGGGCGACAACCTGAAGCTGCGCCAGGCGGCGATGTACGCTGTCGACCGCAAGAGTCTGGCCGATGCAGTGGGCTTTGGGCTTGCAGATCCCAACGAATACGTTTTCTGGGGACCTGGCTCCCCCGGCTATGACACATCAGTGCCGCATTACGAATTCAACCTGGACAAGGCCAAGCAGTTGATGAAGGACGCGGGATATCCCGACGGTGTCGACACGGTCCTGCTGAGCTATCCCCAGCCGCTCTTCCAGAAGCCCGCGGAGATCTTGCAGGCGATGTGGGCAAAAGTGGGGATACGGGCTAAGCTCGAGTTGTTGGAGATAGTGGCGGCCCGCAACAAGCTGAAGCTGGGCGACTTCGAGGTGACTGCCCACCGAGCAGTGATATCGCTGGAGCCTTCGTACCTGGCCCGAATGTTCACCTGTGAAGGTGCCGCTAATTGGTCGAACTACTGCAACCCCGAAGTGGACAAATGCATGGCCGAGGCGGAGAAGATCTACGACACCGCGCAGCGTGCCGACACGTACAAGCGTTGCCAGAAGCTCATCTACGAGGACGCGCTGATCGGCGGGACTCACCGTACCTTCTCCACCATCACCGAGCGCAAAGAGGTGAGAGGACTTAAGATCCAGTACGGTGCGATAGACTTACAGGAGACGTGGCTGGACAAATAGCCGGTCCGCGCAATCCTGTGCTCAGGCCCGCCGCGGTGGTGAGTAGCCACCGCGACGGGCATTCCCCAGGCGATTCAGCCGCGTGCTGTGATGGCACGACATTGAGATACGCCGTGTGCACGCATCTCAATGTCTGAAGACCTGGATTAACACTGGTGGAGGTGGCAGGAGCAGGCTACTAGATAAACAGGCAGGTTGGACTCAAACGGCGTCCCTCGCTCGCCCGTCGGGCGGGACGTCTCCCTGGCGAAAACGGTTAGCGAACCTAAGCTGTAGTGGAAAGGAAAAACGCATGACCTGGAAACTTGCCGCCGTAGTCTTCGCCCTTGTTGTTTTTGCATCGGCTGCCTGCGCACCCACCACGCCAACCGCCCCATCCACAGCGGCGCCTGCGGCACCCGCTAAGGCTGCGACGGCAGCCCCGACGGCCGCACCGGCGGCCACCAAGCCTGCAGCGGCTGCGCCTACGGCCGCTCCGAAGCCGGCAGCCAAGATCAAGCGCGGAGGCACTCTCAACGTGATGGAGCGGGGCCTGCCCACGCTGGACCCCCACATATCGAATGCCACCGACGCCAGCCCAATCTACGAGATGATGTTCAACTCGTTGTTCCGTAACGTGTTGGTCGACCCGGATGCCTGCTACGCCGACCCGAAGCAGTGCAAGTTCGAGATACGGGGTGAGCTGGTGCAGTCCTGGGACCGGCCCGACCCTAATACCTACGTCTTGAAGCTGCGCAAGGGCGTCAAGTTCCACGACGGCTCCGATTGGAACGCCCAGGTGGCAAAGTGGAACCTCGACCGCCTGGCCACCAATCCCAAGTCCACGGGCAAGGACCCCCTGGCCCAGGTCAAGAGCACGGATGTAGTCGACGACTACACGCTGAAGCTTAACCTCTCACAGCCGATCGCCATTATGCCGACGTTGCTGAGCTCGGCCGGCTCGATGGGCCGCAATCGTATGATCTCCAAGGTGGCTGTCGAGAAGCTCGGCGATGACGAGTTCGGCCGGAAGGGGATCGGCAGCGGCCCCTTCAAGCTTAAGGAGTGGCTGCCGGACCAGCAGGCGACGCTTGAGAAGTTCGACGGCTACTGGGATATGGGCGAGGACGGCAAGCCTCTGCCGTACCTGGACGGCATCGTGGCCCGCTACATCCCGGACACCAGCGTGCAGGCGCTGGAACTGCGCAGTGGGACGCTGGATCTCCAGTGGGACTATCCGTTGGCACCCGATATACCGGCCATCAAGTCCAATCCCGATCTGGTCAACTGGGAGTGGATGTTTAAGACCACGCTTCTGAACCTCATCATCAACGCACAGAACTCCAAGAACCCCGTGCTCAGCCAGGACTTGAAGCTGCGCCAGGCCATCGCTTACGCGGTCGATCGCAAGGGCCTGGTGAACAGCCTGGGCCTGGGCTACTATGGTTACCCGCGCTACCAGATGTGGTCTCCGGGAATGCTCGGCTACGATGACACCCTGCCTCATTACGATTACAACGTGGACAAGGCGAAGCAGCTACTCAAGGAATCCGGCTACGCCGGCCAGGAGTTCGAGTACCTGTCGTACCAGACGGAAGGACGGAAGTTCGGCGAGCTGCTGAAGCAGATGTTCGGCGCCATCGGCATTCCACTGAAGCTGACTCACCTGGAGCGGCTGGCCTGGGTGGACACCACACGCGCTCACAACTTCGATATGGCCGAGCTGGGCCAGGCCCTGGCCTACGAGCCCTCCATCCAGAGCCGGAACCTCTACACTAACGGCCTCGGCAACTACGAGGGTCACCAGAACAAAGAGATGGACAAGTGTATGGACGACGGCGCAGCCACGGATGACCCGCAGAAGCGCAGCGAGGCGTACCGCCGCTGCGAGCAAATCATCTACGAGATGGCCTATCGCCATCCCGTCTACGCCAAGCCTTCGGGAGTGGTCTTCCACAAGTACGTGAAGGGCGTGACATCCAACGGGCTGATCTGGTATCCGAACACCGTGTGGTTGAACAAGTAGAGCTGAGTGCGGGCCGCGGAGAGCCGTCTGCTTCGCGGCCCGCACTGCCCCAGCCGGGCAAAGCGGGCTGCTGAAGCTATGCCGGGGCCAGCGAGGGGCCGGTCCGAAAGACGCGTGACTCATCGGTTGCATTCAAAAGCGATCGCACGCAAGGGAAGGAGGTGGCAATAGCCAGTTAACCGAAAGGAAAGCGAGAAATAGCATAGGGACGATGCCACTTTGGGGTCTGCGACGCAGCAAACGTTCTCGTCGGAGAGAGGTCGAGCAATCTAGTTACCCTGCAAAAAGGAGGAACGGATGCAAGCCTTTGCCAAGCTAGGTATCGTAGTCCTGGTCCTATTTCTGATAGCTGCCTGCTCGCCGGCCGCGCCCACCGTTGCACCCCCCAAGCCCGCGGCGGCGCCCACAGCCCCGCCGCCTGCTTCGTCGCCGGCTGCCGCAGTCACTGCGCCACCTGCCTCTACCGCGGCGGCCCCTGCTCCTACGCCGGCCGGCAAGGTCAAGCGCGGCGGCACCGTCGTATACGCCCGCACGGGGGAGACCAACTCCTGGGACCCGCTCCTCCACCAGTCGGGCGACAATCCCCTCGAGCTGCCGCTGTATGAGACGCTGATCCGCTATGACGAAGTGGACGAAAAGACGGGCAAGAGCGAGTACCGGGGCGAGCTCGCCGAGTCCTGGGAAACCCCGGATCCGAACACGGTAGTGCTCAAGCTACGCAAAGGAGTCAAGTTCCACGACGGCAGCGATTTCAATGCCGAGGTGGTCAAGTGGGACATCGAGCGGGCCAAGACCCATCCCAAGTCCGTCGTCAAGGTGTGGGCGGCGTTCATAAAGAGCGTTGATGCCGTCGACGCAAACACCGTCCGGCTGAACCTGGCCTACCCGACGGCGCTGGTCTATCCGAACCTGACGCGGGCATCCGGCGGCAGTGGCTCCGGCTGGAGCATGATGATCTCTAAGGCAGCCGCGGAGAAGTCCGGCGATGCCTATGAGAGAAACCCGGTGGGCACCGGCCCCGTGATGATGACGCAGATGCTGCGCGACGACAAGACCACGTTCAAGAAGTGGGAAGGCTACTGGCGAAAGGGAGTGGACGGGCAGCCCCTGCCGTACTACGATGGCATCACGGCCAGGGTGATCCTCGACCCCGCCGTCATTCTGGTGGAGATGAAGGCGGGCACGGTGCACGTTACGCAGAACATCGAGCCGTACATGTTCCCGCAGGTGAAGGCGAGCCCCGATTTCAGACTGCGGGTCATGCCCTGGGCGCCCATTCGCTTCGTGTTCGGCTTCAATCCGAAGGCTGGGCCCTTTGCCGACAACTTGAAGCTCCGCCAGGCAGCGCAATACGCCGTCGACCGCAAAGCCATTGCCGACGCGCTGGGCTTCGGGGAGTTCCTCCCGAACTACCATGTTTACTGGGGGCCGAGCTTCCCGGGGTGGGACGAGTCCCTTCCCCATTATGACTATCAGCCGGATAAAGCGAAGCAGTTGATGAAGGAAGCCGGTTACCCGGACGGGATCAACTTCGGGTTCATCGCCTATCCGCCGCCGATGTACAAGCAGCCGGCCGAGATGGTGCAGGCCCAGTGGGCGAAGGTCGGCCTGCGGGCGAAGCTGGATGCCATCGAGACGGTGGCGGCCCGGTCTAAGCAGAAGGCCGGAGACTTCGATGCGGCGTTCTGGGGTGGCTGGCCGTCTCTCGATCCCGCCCACTTCAGCAGGATGTACAAATGCGACGGCTCCGCCAATTGGTCCAACTACTGCAGCAAAGAGATGGATGCGTGTATGGACGAGGGCGAGAGCCTGTACGATCCCGCCAAACGCGCCGAGGTCTACAAGCGCTGCCAGAAGATCTTCTACGACGATGCCTTGGTCGGCGGAACGCACCTGCGCCCCTTCACCCTCGGCAATCGAAGCGAGCTCAAAGGCGTGCGCGTCCAGGCGTACCTGATGGACCTGCAGGAGGCCTGGCTCGACAAATAGCAACTGATCGTTTTGCCGTGGGTGTCATCGCTACGGTGGGACCGCTTGCCACCGTAGCGATGCCCCGAGTTCCAGCTATTGACGTTCCCATGCTGTGGGCTTTGATGTATCGGCGTCTTCGCAGTGCAGGGCGGTCAGCAACGCAATCTGGAATGGAGGTAGCACTGTGAGACGGGGAATGAGCTAGCAACTGAGGATGGCGTCCCTAGCCGACCAAAGCAGCACGCGAGACATGCAAAACCATATCTCAAAGAAGGGAATACAATGATGAGAATGTCAGCGAGAATGGGGGCCCTGGCCCTTGTGTTGTTACTAGCCGCGGCGTGTACGCCGGCGGTACCAACCGCGGCACCGACCAAAGGTCCCGCGGCGGCTGTGCCCACAGGCACTTCTTCTGTGGCGCCGGCTGCCCCTACACCCGCGCCTACTGCGCCGACGGCAGCCTCAAAGATCAAGCGAGGCGGCACACTGAGAGGTGCTCAGACGACGGCCTATATGAGCCTGGACCCCCACCTCGCCACCACGCGGACGCATTGGGCCCTGGGCGCCCTCTACGATTGCCTGTTCGAGCTTGAGCTTGCAGACAAGGTGAACATCCGGTGGCAGGTAGAACCCGCCCTGGCCGAGTCCTGGAAACAAGTCGATCCTACTACGGTGGAGTTCAAGGTCCGTCCTGGAGTCGTATTCCACGACGGCAGCAGCCTGACTGCCGATGACGTGAAGTTCAGTCTGGAGAGAATCGCCACTAATCCCAAATCGTATGGCAAGGACTTCATTTCGGCCCAGTCCACGGTGGAGAAAGTTGATGCTCAGACCGTCCGCGCTAAGCTGAAGGCGCCCAACGCGGCCTATGTTCCTAACCTTAGCTGCTGGGCGTACACAATGGGCATAGTGTCCAAGGCGGCGGTGGAGAAGCTGGGCGAGGAAGAGTTCGGCCGCAAGTCGATGGGGACCGGGCCGTTTGACCTGGCCGAATACATGCCCGACGATCACGTCACCGTAAAGAAGTTCGCAAACTACTGGCAGAAGGGGACCGACGGACAGGCGCTGCCCTACCTGGACGGTGCCACTTTCCGGGTCATCAACGATACCTCGGTTATGCAGCTCGAGCTCAAGGCAGGTAACCTGGATGTGGTAGGAAGCGTAGACCCGAAAGACGTCGCCGGTGTGAAAGCAAACCCGGAGCTGATCTTCGAGGAGTCGCCGGGCCAGGCCACCTTCTACTTCACCCACGGCTACAACCAGCAGACCGGGCCATTCTCTAACAATCTCAAGCTGCGCCAGGCAGCAGAGTACGCCATAGACCGCCAAAGTCTGGCCACGGTGATGACCTCCGGGGCCGGCAGGCCTGCGTATTACCCTTACTGGGCGCCAGGCATGCTCGGCTACGACGAGACGTTGCCGCGATACGAGTTCAATCTGGACAAGGCCAAACAGCTCCTGAAAGAAGCCGGCTATCCTGATGGGGTCGAGATCAATTTCATGACCATCGCTCGAGAGCCCGACCGGCGCATTGTGGAGGTCGTTCAACAGATGTGGGCAAAGGCTGGCATACGCGCTCAGGTAGATAGCCTGGAACGGCTGGCCTGGATTTCCCGCATTCAAAACGGCAATTTCCAGGTGGCTTTCTGGGGCACGGGTACGGCGCTCGACCCTGATACGCAGAAGTTCTATGTCTATACCAAGGCATCTGCTAACTGGAGCAATTGGTCCAGCAAGGATATGGACCAGTGTATGGACCAAGGGGCCACCGAGCTGGACCCGAGCCGGCGGGCCGAAATCTACAAGCGCTGCCAGCGGATAATCTACGACGAGGCATATGTGGGGGCTGGGTACCTGCTTCCGGGTGCCGTGGCCTACCGGAAGAGCGTCAATGGGGTTGGCTGGCAGTTCGCTGCCAACAATCTGCGTCGGGTATGGCTGGAGAAGTAGCGGGTCTCGACGGACCAGCTCCAGTGACGGCGGGATGGACCCCGCCGTCACTGTTTGACGTCCAATCGGCGCGGCGGTAGACTCACCGGCGAAAAAGCAAGCCGACGAAGCTGAAAGGAGATCCCAGTGAAAGTAACCGAAGTCAAGACGTACCTGGTGATGAAGAACCAGCGGCGCCACTACGCTATAGTTCAGATCGTGACGGACGAAGGCATCAGCGGCATCGGCGAGTGCACGGTGAGCGACTGGGGGCTGGCAGTGGGCGGCGCCATACAGCGGATGGCGGAGAAATTCGTCGTGGGCGAGGACCCCCGGCAGATTGAGAAGCTGTGGGATGACATGTACCGCGCCTCGTTCTGGGGTCGCGGCGGCGGCCCCATCTTGACTGCGGCCATCAGCGGCATCGAAGAGGCCTGCTGGGATATCCTTGGCAAGAGACTGGGTGTGCCTGTGTACGCGCTACTGGGCGGCAAGTGTCGAGATAAGCTTCGCGTATATGCAAACGGATGGTATGGCGAGGCCCGTCAGCAGCGCAACCTGGCCCTTTACGGCAAGCTGGCCGAGAAAGTAGTCAAGGACGGCTACACGGCCCTCAAGTTCGATCCGTTCATCGAGCAGTTGGAGATGGGCCGCGGCATTCCCGACAAGATACTGGACCGCGACCATATCAAGCGAATAGTTGATAGAGTCAGGGTTGTACGAGAGGCCGTGGGGCCGGACGTGGACATAATCATTGAGGTTCACGGCTGGCTGAGCGCCACCAGTGCTATCCAGGTGGCCAAGCTGCTGGAGCCGTTCCGCCCCTTCGCCTATGAAGAGCCGGTCGACCCTACCAACGTGGATGCGATGAGGCGGGTACGCGAGGAGGTGAGCTTCCCCATCGCCACCGGCGAGCGCGTGTACTCTCACTGGGGGTTCCGGGAGTTGATCGAGAAGCAGGCCGCGGACATCCTCCAGCCGGATATCAACATCACCGGTGGCATCCTGGAAACGAAGAAGATCGCCGCGATGGCGGATGCGTACCACATCCCCGTGGCGCCGCACAACTGCTGGGGACCGGTAGCCTCGGCCGCCGCCCTGCAGGTCGATGCCTGCACTAAGAACTTCATCATCCAGGAGTGGTTCACCTACAATGAGCCCTGGCACTACGAGATGGTGACCGATGCTCTGGAGCATCACACCAAGGATGGCTACATCGATGTTCCTACGGCGCCAGGGCTAGGCGTCGATCTGAACGAGAAAATGGTGGCACCGTTTCTGCATAGCAGCGTTAAGGCAGAGTAGGCACCTCCCGCTCAACTGGAGGACGTCGATACGGGCTGCTCCGGGTACAGGTCACGAATGGCCTGGGTCAGCCCGTACCGGCCGAGGGTCTCCGGCGTCGGCCGGCCCTCGGCGTCCCACCCCATTTTCTCGTAGTAGGCCGCCCGAATGTGCGCCCAATGGGGGCC
The DNA here is from genome assembly GCA_023475235.1 of Chloroflexota bacterium. Lineage (GTDB taxonomy): Bacteria > Chloroflexota > UBA6077 > FW602-bin22 > JAMCWG01 > JAMCWG01. The sequence continues at coordinate 8,447 of JAMCWG010000122.1, read as the reverse complement.
GATGGCCACCCCCGATGCGGGGCCGTCGACCGGCGTCGAGCCGTACCGGGGTGACGGCGCGTCCATCTCGGGGCTGATGCCGTGCCGCAGGTTGAAGGCGCGCAGCAGATGGACCACCTTGCGTCCCATTGTCACTGCCTCGTCGAAGGTCATATCCCAGCCGGTGGCGGCGTTGAGGGCCTCGACGATCGTGCGCAGGTAGCAGCGCAGGCAGAAGTGGCACACTCCCAGGCTGTCGATGAAGACCATCCGGCCCTTGATCCTGGTCTGCATATCGACCACCGCGTCGGGGTCGAAAGCGTTGAAGCGGGGGTCCACGCCGAACTCGTCGATGTAAGTGGGGATGCCGCTCTCGATGGTGCCGGTGTTGGAGAATGAGGTGTCCACCATCTCGCTCCAACGGCCGCGGTGGTCGTGGCCGCGCGGCGTGGTACCTTTCAGCGTATAGATGGCCATCTGCGGCGCGTTGCCGCCCAGCTTCTGAGCGGCGCGCATGACGCCCTCTGCCAGGAGGTCGCCGATCCCCTCGCGGCGGGCAATCATGTGCAGCAAGCTGAGGACAGCCTCGCCGTTGCCCCAGGTCGCCTCCAGGCCGCCCAGGTCCTCCTTGGTGAGGATTCCTTTCTCGTAGCACTCCATCACGAAGCCCGCCACCCAGCCCGCCTCGTTGGTCTCGATGCCCAGCCGGTCCACCGTGTTGCTGAGGACGAAAGCCATATCGGGATCGGTGACGCCGATCTGCGGTCCCCAGGCCGCCCACTGCTCATACTCTGGCTCCTCGCCCACGAACCCTTTGTGGGGGCCCTCGGTGATCTCCATCATGTGCAGGTGGGTGGTGGGGCAGGCCCAGCAGGGATTGCGTTTGATGGGGTGCGTTTTGCGGAAGTTCTCACCCATGAAGGGCTCGGTGTAGGGAAACAGGTTCGTGGTGTAGTTCTTGACGGGCAGCCAGCCGCCCGCATGGGCTGGCGACAGGACCATGCTGGTGCCCCATTCGTAAAGGCCGATGGCGTCGGGCTGGTCACGGCAGAACTCGATGATCTCTTTGGCGAGCTCGGCCAGTCGTTTGCTGTCTTTGACCACCACTCTGGCCTTGCCTCGCTCGGCGACAATGGCCTTCAGCTTCTTCGATCCCAGCACTGCTCCGGTGCCGTTGTGTCCGGCGACGTGGCCCTTGTCGCCGGCGATGGCCGCGAACTTCACCAGGTTCTCGCCCGCCGGGCCAATGCCGACAACACTGACGTCGGACTCTTTCTTACCGAGGGCAGTGGTGATGCTGTCCTGCATCTGCCACGTATCCTGCCCCACGAGCGGGCCGGCGTCCTTCAACTCGGCCACGCCGTCGTGGATGTGCAGGTACAGCCAGCGGGAAGCGGCACCCTGCAGGATGATCCCGTCGAAGCCGGAAAATTTCAGGAAGGCGCCGAAGAAGCCGTTGGCCTGGGAGAGGACGGCGCCGTTGGTGAGAGGGCCCTTGGTAGCCACCGAGTAGGTGCCGCTGCCGGCCAACCGGGTGGCGGCGAGTGGGCCGGAGGCGATGATGATACGGTTGGCCGGGTCGGACCACTCGACGCCGGGCGGCACTTCCTCGTAGAGGATTCTGGCGCCGATGCCGGCGCCGCCGACCCATTGCCGGAGGGTGGCTTCGTCGAAGGTCTCTTCGGTGATGCGCTCGCTCGTCAGGTCCACGCGCAGGAACTTGCCGGCATAACCGGGCACGGTGCTATTAGACATGCTTCACCTCTCAAGTGCGAAACGCTGCGTCGTGGCAGATGCAGGACAGCGAGAAAGTACAGCTTTTGCGGTAGGACTGTCAAGCAGATGGCTGACTCTTCGTCGGTGTCCCGACACGAAAATGACTGCCGCTTTCATCCTCGATCGTTGCCGTAGGCTGTGAGGAACTTGTCATAGGACAGGACGTGCTTGCGGCACGGGTCGAGAGAAGGCGTGGACATTTATGATATATGCTAAATTAATGAGCGAAAGAATGGTTGGGATTGCCCTTGACATTCTAGTATACTAGGTCTGGGTGTATCCAATGGGGAGGCAGGGGGTGTAGTATGAGTTGTGTAATTGGAAAAGTGAGGTGATGGAAAGCGGCGAAAGTTGATCGAGCGTGACAGTGTTGTCGAGACTACGATGATGTAGGACAGCCTGCTGGACTGTCTCTGATGGAGGAGGCGAGGCTATGAGACCCAAGGGCGTGCTTCTAGTTGTGGCGGTGTTCCTCAGCGTAGCGCTGGTCTTGCCGGGTTGCCAAGTGGCACAGAAGCCAAGTGCACTGAAGTTTGCCTGGAGTGAGACTGACCCAAAACTGATGAAGTTCATCAACGACACCGTCGCCGAGTACCAGCAGAAGACGGGTGTGGAGATCCAGATCGAATCGATGCCCGAGACAGACCTGTGGCCAAAGATTCAGGCATCTATCAGCGCGGGTCGCCCATATGACCTGGCGACAGCTTCTTACATTATGTACATCGCGACCCTGGCCGAAAAGAACCAACTGGAACCAGTGGATGACATAATTGCCAAGTTCGGTGACTTTCTGCCATATAACTTATTGGAGATCCACGGCAAGAACTGGTGGGTGCCATACGATTACAACGTCAGTCTTCTGTTTGTACGGTCAGACCTCTTGAAAGAGAAGGGACTGAATCCGCCGAAAAGCTGGGATGAGATGCTGACCGTCGCCAAGGCGCTCACGGACAAGGAGAAGGACCGCTACGGCATCGTTCTGTGCATTGGAGAAAACGGGTGCAACGACTTCCTATGGTCTCCAATCATGTTTTGCGACGGTTTTGACGCCTTCGACAAAGACTGGAACGTAATCCTTGATTCCCCCGAGATGAAGCAGAAAGCGGTCGAGGCGCTGAATTTCTGGAAAGAGCTGTACAAGTATATGCCGCCCGGGCAGGAAGCGGCCGGTTACAGCGAGATGCTGAGTCTGTTTGCTACCGGGCGGGTGGCCATCGCTCCTTATGCCGGGCGCATGATCCACTATATGCAGGACAAATCGCCTGATCTGCTGGACAAGTTTCTGGTAATTGGGTACCCGTCAAAAGATGGCAAGCGGGCGAAAGCATCGGGCTACGGCGATGGGTTCATCGTTCCAAAAGGGCCCAACTCCAAGGCGGCCAAAGAGTTTCTGGCGTGGTTCACCGAACATAAGATGGCTGAGTTCAACGCGACGCTGGCGGTACATCTCTTGCCCACCCGGAAAGCTGTTCTGGACGATCCAAAGTATCGCGACCATCCGGATACGAAGCGTTTCTGGGACTCGGCGATCAAGCCTCAATACGACCTGCTTGCCGAACGTGGCCCTCGGGCTTGTGCGATGGAGGGATCGGGTCCCTACTTTGACTGGCGGCCGGGCACCGTGGTAAACGCCGGTGTGATCAAGGACTTGGCACAGAGCGTGGTGCTGAAGAACGTGCCTCCTGACCAGGCGGTGGACGAAGCAGCTAAGAAGATACGCGATTTGATCAAGCAGTAACGGTATACCGCAGCACGATAGCGCCGCAGGGACGCGAGGCTCGCTACCTCCCGCGTCCCCGTGCCCATAGCTACAGGGTGGCAAAGGGGGAATTCCTTTGCCACCCTGCTCTATTGGAAGGACGGTTCTATCGACAATCATTGGTATCGTCTTGCTGGCGACACCAACGATTGTTGATGGAAAGCTCTTTTTGCTCTTGCTTGACAAACGATGAGAGTGAAGTATATAAGTTAGAGCCGTAGGCCGCGCTGCTAGTATCGATGCGGCCCCATCGAGGACGGGAGTGGGCCGCCACGAGAGTCGGGGAAGACGGCCAGAAAGTGGAACGGGACGGCGCCATTGTTGGCGAGCCAAGGTACGCCGGATGGCGCTACGGATCGGAAAGGGGGCAACGGGCAAGCGGTTGACATAAGAGCTTAAGTCGTGGCGACAGGGGCGGCTGAACTCGCCGTCGTCGCGGGTCCAGGCACCGATCAAGAATGGAAACTGAGCCGAAGAAGGAGTTTAGGTCGTGACCCGTAATAGTGTATTCTTTGTTGCGGCACTACTTGTCATTATCGGCATAGCTGTGTTACCCAGTTGCCAGTTGGCGCAGAAGCCGGCAGTGCTGAAGTTCGGCTGGTACGAGACTGACCCAAGGCTGGTCAAGTTCATCAATGACACGGTTGCCGAATACAAACAGAAGACGGGCGTGGACATCCAAGTTGAGTCTATGCCCGACGTCGACCTGTGGCCGAAGCTGCAAGCCTCCATCAGCAGCGGGCGACCATACGATCTGGCCACCGATGGCTACATCGGCCACGTTACTATGCTGGCGGCCAGGAACCAGCTCGAGCCTATGGACGATATAATCAACAAGTTTGGCCGGGACGATTACCTGCCCAAGATCCTCTTCCCTTACCAGGACAAAGTCTGGTGGCTCCCGTACGATTACAATGTCGGCGTGCTGTACATCCGCACCGACCTGTTGAAGGAAAAGGGGCTGGCCGTACCCAAGACATGGGACGATCTGTTGAAAGTAGCCAAGGCGCTGACAGAGAAGGACCGTTACGGCATCGTCTTGTGCATGGGCGAAAACGGCTGCAACAGCTTCCTATGGTCGCCGATGCTGTGGAGCAATGGCGTCCAGATATTCGATAAAGACTGGAATGTGATCCTCGATTCGCCCGAGATAAAGCCGAAGGCGGTCGAAGCGCTTAACTTCTGGAAGGAGCTCTACCAGTACTCGCCGCCGGGGACGGAGGCGGCTGGCTACTCCGAGATGCTAAGCCTGTTCGCCACCGGGCGCGTCGCCATTGCTCCGTACGCGGGCCGTTTGGTGCACTACATGAAGGACAACTCGCCCGACTTGCTGGATAAGTTCCAAGTCATCGGATTTCCGACCAAGGACGGCAAGCAGGCCGCCGCCGGCTTCGGGTATGACGGCTTCATCGTGCCGAAGGGCCCCAACTCGAAGGCCGCCAAGGAATTCCTGGCCTGGTTTGCACAGAACAAGATGGCCGAGTTCGAGTCAACACTGGCCGCCCATCTCCTGCCTACACAGAAATCGACCTTCAATGATCCCAAATACCGCGATTCTGCCGACGCCAAGCGATTCTGGGATTCAGCCATCCAACCCCAGTACGACCTGGTGACGAACAGCATTCTCAGCTCGGTCGATACCCAGGGGCCAGGCCCCGATGCGCGCCCTGGCGAGGTGTTGAACGCTGGAATCATCAAGGATATGGCGCAGAGTGTGGTGCTGAAGAACGTGCCTCCTGATCAAGCGGTGGACGAAGCAGCTAAGAAGATACGCGATTTGATCAAGAAGTAACGGTATACTGTAGCACGGTAGCGGCGCAGGGACGCGAGGATGGCTATCTCTCGCGTCCCTGCGCCCGCAGCGATGGGGTGGCAAGGGGAACCCTCCTCTGCTATGCCTGCCCTTTTGGAAGGACGGTTAGCTTGATCCGACGAGAAAAATGGCTGATCACAGCATTTCTTGCTCCTGGAATGATCCTATTCGCGGTCACCATTCTGGTGCCGGCAGCGATGGCTGTCCGCCTTAGCCTCTACAAGATGTCCACGTTTATCGACGAGCCGGTATTCATCGGGCTCGGCAATTTTGTGACGCTGGCCCAGCAGCCGAGGTTCTGGAATGCAGCCTGGAACAACATCGTCTACACGGTAGCTTGCGTGCTGTTTCAGACCGTCATCGGCATCGGTGTGGCGCTGGTACTGCACAACAACTTCCGAGGCCGGAACCTCGTCAGGGGTGCCACTGTTGTGCCGTATATCATTCCCAGCGTGGTTGTGGCTCTGACCTGGCGTTGGATGCTGCAGCCCCAGTTGGGCATCGTCAATGCTATCTTTCGGGCCGTCGGCCTGCCGTCCATCGAGTGGTTCTCGGTGGGCTGGGCGATGCCGACGGTGATCCTCGTCAGCGTGTGGGCCTGGATGCCATTCGTGGCGCTGGTGTTTCTGGCCGCCCTGCAGACCGTGCCGGACGAGCTGTACGAAAGCGCGATGATCGATGGGGCCAGCGCGTGGCAACGCTTCATAAGCATCACTCTTCCAGTGCTCAAGCCGGTGGTAGCGATCATCATCCTGCTGCGGGGCATTTGGATGTTCAACAAGTTCGACCAGATCTGGCTGCTCACCGGCGGCGGGCCGCTGCAAATGACTGAGAACCTTCCTATTCTGGCATACGTAAAGACGTTTCAACTGAACCAGGTGGGAGAAGGGACGGCCGTCGCCACGCTGAGCCTGGTCATAATGCTGGCTGGCGCACTGGTCTACTTCAAGATGTTCCGCCTGGAGGAAGCATGAACAGCAGCAGTGAAATCCCCGTACTGGTGACTGCCGCGCCCCGTGTGAGCCTGCTTTCGGGAGCGCGCCGCAAGACAATCGCTCTGGCTGGGCTGGTCGTGCTAGCCGTTGGCGTCACGCTTGTATCCCTCTTCCCTATATACTGGATGCTGGTCTCGGCAGTGCGGCACCCTGCCGTGTTCTTTACGCCCAATCCCAGCCTGATTCCGGGCCCGTTCACGCTGGAGTATTTTGGCCGTCTATTCACAGCCACCAACTTTCCCCGCTGGTATGTCAATAGCTTTATCGTCGCAGTCTTAGCTACGGTGATCACGGTATTCGCCGCCTCTCTGATGAGCTATGTGCTGGTACGCTTTCCCATACCGGGCCTGTTCTTCGTCCTGCGTCTGGTGCTCGTCGGCTATATGCTGCCCCCTATGCTTCTGGGTATACCGTTGTTCGCCATCTTTACCTCGTTGGGCATAGACGATACGCTTCTCAGCCTGATCATCAGCCATATCTCCATCGGACTTCCCTTCGGGGTATGGCTGCTTTGGGGCTTTTTCAAGACGGTGCCCGTAGAGATTGAGGAAAGCGCGCTGGTCGACGGGGCCACCCGGTTGCAGGCGCTCCGCCACGTGCTGTTTCCGCTGGCGTGGCCCGGAATGGTCACCGCTGGCGTCTTCGCTTTCATCGTTTCGTGGACGGACTATACCTTCGCCCTGTTGCTGATCTCCTCGGACGCGAACCGGACGGTCCCCTTTGGGCTAGCGACGATGATGGGTGCTTTCGAGATGCGTTGGGGAGAGATTCTGGGTGGAGCGTCTTTGGTGGCTGTGCCGATGCTGATCGTCTTCGCCTTCATCAGCCAGTATTTCATTCGGGGACTGACCGCAGGAGGTGTCAAAGGCTAGGGCGTCTCTGCTATTCGGAGCTGACGCTGAACTGAGAGCCGTCGACGGTCTTCGTCACCTCGATCCGCACGGGGAACGCGTCTTTCAGCTCGTCGATGTGGGTGATGACCAGGATGCGCTCGAAGTCCTGACTGATGCTGTTGATCGCCTCCACCAGCCGCTCCCGTCCGAGGGTGTCCTGCGTCCCGAACCCCTCGTCGACGATAAGGGTCTGCAGGCGCGCGCCCGCCCGCCGCGCCAGCAGCTTGCTCAAGGCTACGCGGATGGCGAAGTTGGCCCGGAAAGCCTCGCCGCCGCTGTAAAGCTCGTACGGCCGCGTTCCCAGCTCGTCGGCGATCTTGATGTCCAGCGTCTCGATGACCTGGTCCCGCGTCCTGGCCATGCGCTGGGTCTCGAAGCGCACCCGCATATGCCCCTCGGTCATCCTGTCCAGGAGGGCGTTGGCCTCCTGCTCCAGCTCGGGCAGCACGCCGTCGATGAGCATGGCCTGGATGCCGTTCTTGCCGTACGCGTAGGCCAGCTCTTCGTACACGGCCTTGTCCTCAGCCAGTTGCCGCTGCTCGGCGACCAGGCTCACCCGCTGCTCGGCGAGGTGACGGCAGTGGTCGAGGAGCTGCTGGAGGCGTCCCCGCCGGTCGAGCGCCTCTGACCAGGCCTGGTGCCGCTGATAGCGCTGCGCCTCCGCCGCGGCGAGATCCTGGACCACTGACGGCCGCTCGGCCAGGGCTTCTTCGAGCTGCGCCTGGCGGTGCCGTGCCGCCTCCAGGTCGGCGCGCCGGCCCTCTGCGTCGGCTTCGGCTCGGCTCAGGGCCTGCTGTTCGGAGAGGAGGAGCTTCGCCGCCAGCTCTACCTCGCCCTTCAGTTGCTCGTACCTGGCGTAGCGTGCTGCCCGCTGGCGCGCCTCCTCGTGAGCGTGGGCATTGTATCCCAGCGCCTCTATCTGGCGGACGACCTCGGCGTGCTGCTGTTGCTCAGCCTGGGCGTAGTCGCCGGCATCCAGCCGCGCCTGCGCATCAGACCGGCGTACTTCGTGGCCCTCGGCCTCCTGGCTCGCCTCGCGCGCTTCGTCCAGCAGGCGCTGCAGCTCGCCCTCCCGCCGCTGGAGCGAGCCACGGTCCTTCAGCCCGCGCTCCAGGTCGGCAATGGTGCTCTGAGTGGAGGCGACGCGCCCCTCCAACTGCTTGATCTCCGCCAGATTCCGCCCGTACTGCTCCCGCAGCTCGGCGCGCTCGGTGTTCAGCTTGACCCGCTGA
>JAMCWG010000156.1 GCA_023475235.1 Chloroflexota bacterium | reverse complement strand
GCAGGATTGCCAGACGGGGTATCGAGTCCAAGGAAAGGTTGGGCCGACACCGTTGGGTGGTAGAGCGCACACTCTCCTGGCTCAATCGCTACCGACGTTTGAGGGTTCGCTATGAACGGCGGGATGACATCCATCAGTCCTTCCTTGATCTCGGCTGTGCCCTAATCTGCTGGGGCTTCGTACAACGGTTTTGTTAGGCGCTCTAACTGCATCCGGCGGATGAGGTCTTTGTAGAAGTAGGCCCGGGGGCGGGCCCGCAGAAAACGGCACCGATAGGGCGATGCCGACACCTGGACGCCCGCTTCGTCTCGTAGCGGCAGGTCGATCTGTCCATCCACGCTGAGGATGGCTTCCTGTTCCGTCTTCGCCCTCAACTCCAGCCTGGCCTCGGGAGGCAGCACCACCGAGCGCGCCAGCATCAGGTGGGGCAGGACCGGCGTCACCAGCAGATTGCGAAGCTCCGGCTGCAACACCGGGCCTCCGGCGCTGAGGGAGTAGGCGGTCGAGCCGGTAGCCGTGGACACCAGGACCCCATCGCCGTGGTACTCGGCGAGGGTTACGCCATCCACCCGCACCAGGAAATGCACCAGCCGGACGCGCAATCCCCGGCCCATCAGCACGTCGTTGAGGGCAATGTACTCCGGCCGGGCTTGCTCCTTGCCTGTCGCCGTGAGCGCGTAGCCGACCGCTGCCTCCGGCTCCAGCTTCACCGAGAGCATGGTGCGCTCCTCCACCCAGCAGTCGCCGTTCAGATAAAGGGGCAGCCGCTCCCGCGCCTGCTCGGGTGATAGCTCGGTCAGGAAGCCCAGGCGACCGAGGTTCACCCCCAGGATGGGCACACCCACGGGTGCCGCCAGCCGCGCGATTCGAACGATGGTGCCGTCGCCCCCCAGCGTCACCACCAGGTCCAGGTGGTCCCACTCGGCCTGGATGCTCCGCTCGTTGTACGCGGCGAGCGTCCAGGCATGCCCGCCGCGGGCCGCTATGTCGGCGGCCAACTGGCGGGCCAGGTCCTCAGCTTCTGGTATGTGGGGGTTGAAAACGAAGCCGACCCTTTTCACCTGTGTCACCGGCGTCACTCGTGTCTCCCACCCTTCCTCGTCGTAGTGCACCCGCTGCCCTCAGCCTCCCGGCTCGTTGCCGGCGCAAGGATGGCAATCAAAAGGCCCGCAGGCCGTCCCCTGTCGCCCACGGGTGCGCACTCGCCTAGGATAGCCCGGCGCGGGGATGGAGTCAAGGCAATGAATGATGAAAGGTCGAGCGTGCTGTCTCCACCAGGGCCCTGATGTTCGCCAGGGGGACGGCCGGCGGCAGGTCGCAGCCCGGCGCCAGGATGAAGGGCCCACCCGCGCCCGCGGCGATCGCCGCCCGGGCCGCAATGCGAACGTCCTCGGGCGTCCCCTCGGCCATCACCCCCAGGGGATCGACGTTGCCCGCCAGGCAGACCCGCGGCCCGACCCGCCGGCGCGCGTCGGCCAGATCGACCACGGCATCCAGGCTGAGACAGGCGGCCCCCGTCGCCACCATTAGGTCCAGCCGGTCCAGCGTCCGGCCACAGACGTGGAGGAACGTGCGTGCCCCATAGCTGCTCGCCAGGTCCACTATCCGCCGTGTGGCGGGCAGGGCCATGCGCTCGTACGTGCGGCGCGGAATCAGATTGCCGGAAGCCGTGGGATCGCTCAAGCTCACCACCTCCAGCCGGCCTGCGGCCAGGACGGGATCGGCGTGGGCGATGATCAAGCCGGCACAGGCGTCCACCAGTGCCCCGGCGAAATCCTCTTCCTCGACGGAGGCCGTCATCAGCCGCTCGAGGCCGCAGAACTGCCCGGCCAGGGTGAACGGCGCCCAGGAGTTGAGGGTTACGGCCGTCGCATCGCCGATTTCGTCCAGCAAGAAAAGGGTAGCCTGGCGGAGCGATTGCAGCACGGGGTCGCGCCCGATAACCGCCAGTGACAGCCGCTCAAGGCCCGAGGGGCCGGCGACGATGGGCTGGCGCACGCTCGGAGCGCCAGCGCCCTCCGCCAGTAGCTCGGCGCCGAAGGCGCTCACCATGTAGTTATTGAAGCTCGAGCCGGTGAAGACCATATCCGACTCGGTCAGGCGCTGGCCGGCTGCGAAGACGTCGGCGATGCGCCGGGCGTCGCCGGCCAGATGGGGGAAGGTCTCCCCGGCCGCGGCGACCGACCAGGCTCCCCCACTGAAAACGGCTACCGGCGTTCGCTGGGGAATCTGCCCATCCATGGCCGCCAGCACGGCTCGCCGGCCCGTCACAACGCCACCTCTTTCGCGATAATTCCACACTCAGCTTTGTACAGCTCTCATCTGGACAAGGAAATCCGCATCCCCATCCGCTTCGAAGGGACAGAGATGCGGACGCTCAATGATGACGCTGCTTCGATTGACCCCGATCAGTGCTGTTCGTACTGCCGGCCGACATAGCGGTCGGGGTCCTGGTCGAAGTGCTCTTTGCAACTGGGGCAGCAGAAATAATACGTTTGCCCGCGATACCGGCTGGTCAACCGCTTGGAAGTCGCCTGCTGCTCATCCACATCCATCTCGCATACCGGATCTCTCGCCATCGTCAATCAACCTCCCCTGTCTGGTCCCGCACGAAGCGCGAAGCTGCAGCAATGTCTATATCAAGTTTACTATAGGAACTGCCATTGGGCTACTCTCCTGCGGCCCGCCAAAGTCGCCTGCGGCGACTCACTCTCCGAAGGGCGAAGCTCCGCCTACGGCGGACGGGCCGCCTATGGCGGGCCGTGGCGAGGCGGGTCCGCCTCCGGCAGACGAGTCTTCGACGTCCGCCTTGGGCGGGCTACGTCCGCCTTGGGCGGGCTACGCCGCTTGTCGCCTTATGCCGCGGACCAGAGGGCTTCGTTGTACCCCTCGCTGCGTACCACTGCCCCACTCGCCTTCAGCCGGTCCAGATGGGCCCGCACCGGCGCGATGGAGGTGAAGTTCCATCCCTCCATGTTGTAGAAGGCACGCACTCCCGCGGTCACCTGCCCCAGGGTAAGCGGCCCGGCCGCCTTGTGCAGCACCTCCATTATCTGCTCGTCGTAGCGGGCGGTGGCCTCCCGGCAGACGCGCAGGTAGTCCTTCACCTGGCTCCCCCGCAGCAGGGCCTCGGTGAAGGGACGGTAGCCGTGGGCAGGCATCATGGCGCGCACTTCCAGCGCCTCCACCTTCGCCAGGCTGCTCAGGTAGGCGTCGACGTCGTGATAGTAGGCCAGGGAGTTGAGCGTCCCCTCCGCCTGCAACGCGTCGCCGCAGTAGAGCTCGCCGCGCTGGCGGTCGAAGAGGCTGATGGAGCCGGCCGTATGGCCAGGGGTGTGCACGACCTGAAACGTCCGGCCGGAGAGCTTGAGCTCCTCCCCATCATCCAGAACCCTGTCCACCTTGGCCGGCTTGGGCAGGCGGGACAGAAGCTCGGCCTCGGTCCGGCCCTCGTATGCATAGTAGCCGGGGTATTCCGTAAGATAGTGCTGCATCCCGGCCTGGGGGTTCTCGATGAAGGGCACCTCCAGTCGATGGGCCATCAGCCGCGCCCCGGTCAGCGCCCTCAGCTCGGCGTTCCCGCCGGCGTGGTCGCCGTGGAAGTGGGTGTTGACGATGGTCGTGATCCGATTGGCCGGCAGAGCGATCTTGGCAAAGTAGGGGACCAGCAGGTCCTGCGGCGTCGCGGGCAGGCCGGTGTCGATGAGCGTCGCTTCGGTGTCCACGATCAGGTCCAGCGCCACCCACACGCCCGGCTCGGTCAGTGGATAGCGGACCTGATGCACTCCGGGTAGCACTTCCATTGAAGGGTCCTCCTTTCGTACTGTTCGGCTTAACAACAAGGTCTCCCGCAGCATACCAGACTGCAGGAGACCAGGACACTAGCGATTAGAAGCCGTCATTTGGTCTCCGGTTGGCCCCCGGATGTCACGCCAAGCAACAGCGAAGTGCCTCGTCAGACACGGGGACGGGGCTTGCCTCGCCCCTGCCGAGACAAGACTCTTCGCTCCGCTCAGAGTGACAGTGACTACCGTTTCTGTGCCGCCTCCACCAGGCTGGCCATCGCCTTAAGCCGCTTCTCGCGGTCCCTGGCGAAGCGCTCGATGCCGGCCAGGATCCAGTTCGGCGAGATATGCGCCTCTTCGGTCAGCTCGTCGACGCTGCCGCCCGTGCGCCAGCGGTTGTCCCAGTCGGACGAGAGGGCGTACTCCTCGTTGGCCGGCGGGACGCCCCAGTCGCGCATCAGACGGCGGGCGCAGTTGGTGACCACCATCGCGTCCACCAGGTCGGTCTCCGACAGCGTCTTCTCCAGGTATTCGGCGGGCTGCACCCGGAACAGGTCCGAGCTAATGGCTGCAACGACCTTCACGTTGAGGCCGGCCTTGTCCAGCTCCGGAAGGACCTTCACCATATTTGAGGTGGTGGAAGTACCGCGCACCAGCACCACTCCCATCGGCTTCTGTCCCGGCTTGTAGTCCCGCATAATATACGCGCCTTTGGCAGCCGCGAAGTGGGAGGGGATGCCCAGCGCCTCTCTATCGGGAATCTGGATGGGCGGGCGGGTAAGATGCAGGGCCACGATGGGCGCCGGCTGCTTCAGCGCCGCCGCGATCACTACCGGCACCTCGTTATGCTCCCAGGGATGGACGTCGACCACGTGTCCCTGCGGGAACAACTGGCAGACGCCGGGAGCGAAGATGCCGAAGTGCGTCCGGGAATCCTCGGCCGTCTCCGGTCCGGAGTGCCCCGCCACCCACAGAACCTTGCCCAGCTTGAACTGGCAGTCCTGGGCCATCTGGCTGTACAGCCGCATCAGGCCGTAGTGCAGATATACGAACGAGCCGTACGTCGAGGTGGCCCCGTAGAAGCCCTGGAACTCCTCGAAGGGATTCTCGGCGAAGTTCACCGAGGCCATTCCCACCATGATCCCGGCATTGGCGAACTCCGTGATCTCCTGGGGAAGGAGCGAGCCTTCGGGATTGGTATCCCGATTGTACGTGCCCCAGCCGGGCATATCCTTGGAGAAGTCGAGGCCGAAGCCGTTGATCTGGGTGGAAGCGGCCAGGTCGGCGGCGCAGGCGATGAACATCGGGCGGTCGTACTCCTTCTTGCCGAAGGCGTTCACCCAGGCGCCCCACTTGGCCAGCGCTGCCCGGTTGGGCGCCATCGAGCCCGGCTTGACGAACATCTCCGCCGGGTAATGCTCGAAGTCGTAGACACGCGGGTCCTTCCAGGGATTGGTCCTGGTGTTCAGGCAGAAGGTGGGGATGTGCTCCGGCACGCTCTCGCCGAGCTCGACCAGCCGGTCCGCCAGGTAGTCGACCAGGTCCTGGTCCTTGCGCAGGGCGCTGATGGTGGCCTTCAGGTTGTTGAAGTACTGCTGGCGCAGGGCCTGGGGATCGGATGGGGCGAGCTCGCAGAACCCGTCGAACTCCACGTCGTACTTTTCGCCGAAGATGCGGGCGTTGTTCCAGAACAGGTCGCAGTTCATGGGGTGGGGAGCGCCGTGAGACTTGTTGTCGAAGACACCGTAGCCACGGCCTTTACGGGTCTTGACCCAGGCAGCGGTTGGAACGTGGTTGGGGTTCTCGGTCATCGTCGCCTCGAGGATCAACTGCGAGACGCTCGCCCAGTCGCTGCCCTCCGGCGTGCCGAAGACCCGCCAGCCGTGTGCCCCGAACCATTCATCGGGACCGCCGTTCACGACAGAACTGATGGGCTGATCGTCGATGCCGTAGTTGTTCCAGTCCACGATGAGGAGCAGGTTATCCAGTCCGAGCCCCCAGGCCGAGTTCTGCGTCTCGTGCACGCCTCCCGGCGTGAGCCCGCCGTCTCCTTCGAACGCGATAACCTTTACTCCGCTGGCCCCGGCCCGCTTGAGGGCCACCGCCTCACCTGCCGCTGCTGGCAGGCCGTGGGCGGAAGGTCCGGTGTTGAACTTCAGGAACAACGTCTTACCTTCCATCTCGGCGTGGCCGGAGAGGCCCTTGTTCCGCCGGAAGCCCATCAGGTCTTCCCAGGTTAGCATCCGCTCCTCGGGCTTGGGCACCAGATAGCGCGGATCGCCGGTTTGCTCGTACTTCACTCGCAGCGCCTCATTGCAGACTGCCAGCGTCGCGTACGCCAGAGGTACGGTGTGGCCACCTACCAGAATGAACCGATCGCCGAAGCGCTTCTCAGGATGACGGATGTCCCACCGGCTGATGCCCGAGAACATCGCCACTAGCAGGGCGTGCACCTTAGAGCGACTGCCTCCAGGGTGACCGCTCTGCCGGTAGTTGAACATGAGGTCCATCAGCTGGTCGATGATGTCCTTCATCTTTTCCCAACGAGGAAAATGAGGTGCCAGCTCCTGATACCGTCGGGCAAGTTCCGTTTCCGTGACAGCCATTGTCGTGGATCCCCCTCCACCTCCAACAGATTTTGTGGTAGCAGATCCTGGCTGGCGAACTCGGCACGACCGTACGGCCGATGCCAACAGATATCGCACCCCCGTTTGGCACGGCCGGTCACGCGCGACCTCGCCGGCAGGATCTCTGCCTATGTGGTGCCAGTCCGGTTGGCGTCTCCAGCGGCGGATCGCCATCGCGGGCTCGTTACGCGTAGTCTAGCACTATGTCGGGAACTGTTCAATCCCTGAGTGCAAGTCGCCTGCTCGGGAGCGAACGGCTGACATCCGGGTCAACTTCGAGTAACTACGTGCGCAGGCCCATCACAGTCTGGGCAGGCCCCGAGGCCAGCAGACGGTGATGAATGCACGGTTCACCAGGACTACCTCGGCGTTTATGCGCAGCTCCGGACTCGTAGTGTGGGTGATAGTCGCATCGGTGACGGGTAGGAATTGCTCCCCCTCCCTGTTCATTGCCTCTTCCGGCGCCGTGCCGGCAGGCACATGTAGTCGACCCGAGATAAGCCAGCTCGACGCGAGCAAGGCCACTGGATGAGCGGTCTTGGCGACGCGCAGGTCCTCCCGCTCCGCGGGGCTCACCTCGGGCTCGACACCGGGGATAACGAATACCAGGCTGGGCCGATATAGCTGCACCTGGCCCCGCTGCGCCAGAGGCGAACGACCGAGCCCCACTGGCGCAATCCAACATTCGTCGACGCTGAGGTAATCGGTTAGCGGGAAGCTGAAGGCATCAGTGAAACGCAGGTGCACGCTGTTCAGGCGCCCGCTGATAACCTGGCTGGCCGTATACGCAGTGAAGTCTATCCAGTGGCCTCTTCCGCTCTGCTCCATGCCGTCACCTCCCGCCAGGCTGATGTAGAGCTCGTCTGGCCATTTCGTTCAGGCAACGCCCGCTAGGATGGTTTGCCCACCAGTTGCACATCCCAGCCGTTGGGGTCAACAGTGTTGGAGAGCATCCGCTGTGTGTCCACGATGAGACGGGGCTCTCCGTTGAAGGGCAGGCCCTTGGCCTCCAGCTCCGCTTGCGTCTTGCTTATGTCGTCGACGCCCAGTCCCAGGTGGTTCATCCCGATGGCCTCGCCCTCGCGCACCTTATGTATCTCGACGATCGGCTGGTGCGGACCGGGCAACTGCAGCTCCACGGAGCCCCCACGATGGGGCGTCCGCCTTACCACCCGGAAGCCCAGCTTCTCCAGGAAGCCGACCTCCTCCTCGACATCTCGGACGACCAGCTCGATGTGATCGATGCTCGTAATCAACGGTGCCCTCCTTGCACAATGTGGTGGCAGATAGCCTATTACCGTGGCGATGGCCTAATTCTATCAGAATTGATGGGTGAAGTGCGAGACCTTTGTCGTTGATGTTGTATAATCTCATCTATCAGCAAGCAAGGAGAAGAAGATGTCTGCCAGGACACCACGCGTTTGCCTTATTCATACCAGCAACGCTCTTATTGTGCCTCTCACCGAAGTGTTCCAGGACATATTGCCCCAGGCAGAGCTGGTCCACATCATGGACGATGCGCTCCTGAAGGACGTGCGGATGGCCGGCCACGTCACCCAGGGAGTGACCCGCCGGATGGTGCTGTACGTGATGGGCGCCGAGGCCGCGGGCGCCGATATTATCCTGAACTGCTGCTCTTCGGTGTCAGAGACGATGGACGTTGCCCGCCAGGTGGTGAGCACGCCCATCGTGAAGATTGACGAGCCGATGGCCGAGGAGGCCACCCGCCGCGGCGGTCGCATTGGCGTGCTGGCCACCGTTCCCACCACGCTGGCCCCCACCTGCCGTCTGGTAGAGCGGATGGCGTCCGCCGGCGGCAAGACCCTGACCATCCGGCAGCAGGTATGTGAGGGCGCCTTCGACGTGCTTATGGCCGGCGACGCCAGACGGCACGACGAGATGGTGCTCGAGGGGATAATCAACCTGGCGAAGGAGTCCAACGTCGTCGTGTTGGCGCAGGGATCGATGGCCCGGCTGGTGCCCCAACTGGACGCCGATGTTGCCGCCTGCGTGCTCTCCAGTCCGCGCGGCGGCGCGCTGCGGGTGAGGGAAGTGCTGGAGAAAGCCGGTAAGATCTAGGGAGCAGCCAACGCTGGATTGCGTAGTGACGACTGCAGTCGTCACTACGTCCTTCGTTATCCCTCACGTAGTGGCGACTTCAGTCGCTTGCCGCTACAGGCTTTTGCTTTTCCTGCGAGGTGACGCCTGTGACGACTAAATTCGTCACTACGTCTCTCGCTATTCCCTCACGTAGTTGCGACTTCAGTCGCTGCCCTTTGGCCGCCCTTCGTCTGCCGGGCTTAGATTATTCCATCCGCCCTCAGGGCCTCGATGTCGGCGTGGCTGTAGCCGAGGAGGCCCTGGTATACCTCCTCGTCATGGGCGCCCAGCAGCGGCGGCGCGGTCCGCACCTCGCCCGGCGTCGCCGATAGCTTGACGGTCACCCCCGGCACGGGAATCCGGCCCATCACGGGGTGGTCGACCTCAACGATCATCTGCCGGGACTGCACCTGCGGGTCCGCCACCACCTGCGGGATATCCTGCACCGGCCCGCAGGCGACGCCGGCCCGCTCCATCATGGCCAGTACCTCGCCCACCGACCTCGGTGCCAACTCCGCCGCTACCAGGGCGTCCAGCTCGGCACCGTACTTCTCACGACTGAATTGGTCCTTGAAGCGAGGGTCCTCCAGCCAGTCCTGCCGGCCGAGCGCCTCGCATAGCCGCCGGAAGTGGTCGTCGATGATGACAATAAGGTGGACGTAGCCGTCGGCGAGGCGATAGGTGTTGTTGGGAGCGGCCGGGTTCAGCACGCTGCGGTTGCCCCGCCGCTCGGAAGCGATGCCGTTCACTATGTAGTTGGCAATGGGCATACACATCATCGATACGATGGCATCGAGCATCGCGACGTCCACGTGCTGGCCCTGGCCGGTGTGGTCCCGGTGGTACAGAGCGAGCATCGTGCCAAAAGCCGCATAGACGGCTGGCAGATAATCGCCGATATAGACCCCCGGCCGGGCCGGCGGGCCATCGGGATGGCCGGTGACCCAGACCAGCCCGCTCATCGACTGTATGACCTGGTCGTAGGCCGGACGCTGGGCATAGGGGCCGGTCTGTCCGAAGCCGCACAGCGACACCAGAATGATATCATCCTTGATGGCTTTCAGCCGGGGGTAGTCGAAGCCGATACTGGCCATCACGCCGGGCCGGAAGTTCTCGGCGACGATGTCGGCCCGCTTCACCAGCTCGCGCAGGATTTCCTTGCCTTTTTCGGCGCGGAGATTGAGGGTGATGGACTTCTTGTTGCGGTTATGGGAGATCCAGTAGAGGCTGCCGCCGCGGCCCCGCGGGGCGCCGTTGCGTGCGTCTTCCCCTTCAGGGCCCTCGATCTTGAGGACCTCGGCCCCCATATCGGCCAGCAGCATCGTGCAGAACGGGCCTGAGATGACACGGGTTAGGTCGACGACACGGATACCATCGAGTACTTTCGGCATTTACACTACCTCAATGCCCACATGCTTCGCATAGAGCCTTGTCATCAAGCGCCGGGCGAGACCTTGGGCCAAGATAGCCGATGCCGGCAGTGGCGTCAACTATGGAATGCTCTTCCGTGAGCGTTTCGCACTTGCTTCTTTGCATCCTTCTACGCTATGCTATACGAGCAGCAAATGGAGTCTCCCAGCTCCGGGGCGTTGGGCGATGGACTCGAAAAGTTCCGGAAGCACCCGGGGGCATTCGCAAGCCCGTTCGCAACACCATCGAGGAGTCGTGAGAATACGATAATGAGCAACATCTGCGTCATCGGAGTTGGGTATGTGGGCCTGGTGACTGGTGCTTGCCTGGCCGACCTGGGCAACCAGGTGTTCTGCCTGGACATCGACCGTGAGAAGTGCCAGAACCTCAAGAAAGGAATCATCCCCATCTTCGAGCCCGGGCTGGAGGAGATGGTCAACCGCAACTACCGTGCCGGCCGGCTCGACTTCACCAGCTCTTACTCGCAGGCAATGGAAGCGGCAGAGTTCATCTTCATTGCGGTGGGCACGCCCTCCGGAATGGAGGGAGAGGCCAACCTGAGCTATGTGGAAGCCGCCGCCCAGGGCATCGCCGAACACGCCAGAGGCGACATCGTAGTCGTGAACAAGAGCACCGTGCCCATCGGCTCCGGCGATCGCGTGGCTAGCATCATCAAGCAGTGCGGCGCGAACATCACCAAGTGCTCGGTGGTCTCCAACCCCGAGTTTCTGCGGGAAGGAACGGCAGTCAGCGATTTCATGCGGCCGGACCGCGTGGTCCTGGGCGCCACCGACCGCGAGGCCGCGGAGCGGCTGGCCGAGCTATACGCACCCCTGGATGCGCCCGTGTTGATCACCGACCTGCGCACAGCCGAGATGATCAAGTATGCGTCGAACGCCTTCCTGGCAACCCGCATATCCTTCATCAACGAGATTGCGGCGATGTGCGAGGCTCTGGGTGCCGACGTCAAGGCGGTGGCGCGGGGGATGGGCTACGACAAGCGTATCGGCCACCACTACCTCGACGCGGGCATCGGCTGGGGCGGCAGTTGTTTTCCGAAAGATGTTAGCGCCCTCATCGATATGGGCTCACGATACGGATGCTACCCCCGCCTGCTGCGGGCGGTCGCCGAGATCAACAAAGACCAGCGGCGCCTGGCGGTGCAGAAGATGCGCGAGGCCCTGGGAGGGTTGGATGGAAAGACGGTCGGCGTCCTGGGGCTCTCCTTCAAGCCTGGCACTGACGACATGCGGGACGCGCCGGCGCGGGAGATCATCCATTTCCTGCAGGTGGAGCACGCGCGGGTCAAGGCATACGACCCGGCGGCGATGCGGGCCGCAGCGCAGTTGCTGCCCGACGTCGAGCTCTGCGAGAATCCCTACGAAGTGGCGAAGGACAGCGACGCGCTGGCCGTGCTCACCGAGTGGAACGAGTTCAAGCATCTGAACATGGCCCGCATCAAGTCGCTGCTGCGCTCCCCCGTCCTCTTCGACGGCCGCAACATCTACGACCCCAAAGAGCTGGAGAAGCTAGGATTCATGTACCGGGGCATCGGCCGCTAGCCGGGCCTGCACCGCGCCCGCAAAAATATATTACAATTATTCTAGAAGTATCCCCTGCGAGCCTGCCTGAATACCCGGTCGCTCGATGCTAACGCGCTTGTGAACGCAACCGATCTGGACCTTGCCCCGTTTCTCACGCGCTCGACCTGATGAACGCATTCCAATTGCCAGGGGCCACACTCGGCGAGCAGAGGATAGAAGAGGGGAGGAAGGTAGCTATGATGGAAGTGAGAAAAGAGTTCGGCGTGGTCGGCCTGGGCAAGATGGGGAAGAACCTCTCCCTCGACGCTCTGGAGAAGGGAATACGTGTTGCCGGCTACGATACCCAGGGCACCCCGCCGGACCTCAAGCAGGCCGGCTTGGTCGATGTAAGCGGGCTCCACGGCTTCCAGGAGGCGCTGTCACCGCCCCGGGCAGTATTCCTCTACATTCCCGCAGGACCCATAGTGGATTCCGTTCTCGACGAGCTGTCCGCCCACCTCGACAGTGATGACATCATCGTCGACGGCGGCAATTCCTACTGGGGCGATTCCATCCGCCGGCATGCGAAGCTGAAAGAAAAGGGCTTGCACTTCGTCGACCTGGGCACGAGCGGCGGGGTCGAGGGAGCGCGCCAGGGGGCCTGCTTCATGGCCGGCGGCGAGGACGGACCGATCAGCCGGATCGAGCCGATCCTCCTCGATCTGGCGACCCCGGGCGGTTATGTGCACGCCGGCGGGCCAGGAGCCGGTCACTTCGTCAAGCTCGTCCACAACGGGATCGAGTTCGGCATGCTCCAGGCCATCGGCGAAGGCATAGACCTACTGGAATGCTACCGCGAGAGGCTCGACATCGCCAATATTTTGCACTGCTGGCGCAACGGGTCGGTCATCCGCTCGTGGCTCATCGACCTGATGGAAGAGCAGTACCGGGCCGAAGGGGGGCTGGAGGCGGTACCACCGTACATTGAGGATACCGGCGAGGTGAACTGGCTGGTGGCTGATGCCATCAAGATGGAGATACCGATCCCGGTGATCTCGCAGTCGGTGATGGAGCTGTTCGCTTCCCGCGACGAGCAGAAGTCCTGGGCGCGGGCCATCGCAATGATGCGCCACGGCTTCGGCGGGCACCCGTTCGGTCACGACGAGGGTATCGTCCGCGAGCGCAGGCACGGCCAGGTGGGGGGCTTTCCGAGCGACGCCGCCGACCGGTGCTTCGAGCAGCGCCAGGTGTGACCACATCATCCCACATCATCAAGGAGGCAAGGAATGGCTCAACAAGGCGACAATGCACCCGGCGGGCCAGGCATACCTGCGCGCTGGACTTCCAGTGCCAAGGTTGGCGTAGGCGCTTCGCTCAGCTCCGCCAGCCGCGTCTGGTTCACCCTGAGTCACGGCATCCTTAACGAGATCTACTATCCTCGCATGGACACTGCCTGCACCAGGGATATGGGCCTGATCGTCACCGATGGCCGCGACTTCTTCTCCGAGGAAAAGCGCCAGGCCGAACACGAGGTGAGCTACATTGTCGATGGCGTGCCTGCCTATCACCTGGTGAACACCTGTGAAGAGGGGCGCTACCGCATCGAGAAAGACGTAATCGCCGACCCGAAGCGGCACGTGGTCCTCCAGCGGACCCAATTCATCCCCCTCAAAGGGTCGCTGGAGGACTACAATCTTTACGTGCTGCTGGCCCCCCACCTGGGCAACCAGGGCGCGGGCAACACCGGGCTAGTCGGTGACACGAAGGGAACGCCGATGCTGTTCGCCGAGCGGGAAGGCTTCGCGCTGGCCCTGGCGTCGTCCGCGTCCTGGCTCAAGCGCTCGGCCGGCTTCGTCGGGACCTCGGATGGCTGGCAGGACTTGAGAGCCCACAAGCAGATGGCGTGGACCTACGCCAGGGCCGAGGACGGCAATGTGGCCCTGACCGGCGAGATCGATTTGCGCGCCGCCGGCGGCACCTTCCTGCTGGCCCTGGGCTTCGGCACACGCATCCAGGAGGCCGGGCACCTCGCTCGCGCCGCCCTGCAGGACGGCTTCGATGCCAGCTTGAACGAGTACATCGAGGAATGGCAGCAGTGGCAGAACCGGCTGCTTCACCTCGGCGAAAGGGCCGAAAGGCAGGGCGACGGCAAGCTCGACTACTATCGCGTCAGCGCGGCCGTTCTACGGACCCACGAGGCGAAGGACTTCCGCGGCGGGATCATCGCCAGCCTTTCCATACCGTGGGGAGCCGACAAAGGCGACCACGATCTCGGCGGCTACCATCTGGTATGGACCAGGGACCTGGTGGAGACGGTCACCGGGCTCCTGGCGGCCGGGGCGCTGGACCAGGCCTACCGCGTCATTCAGTACCTGGAGACAACCCAGGAGCCCGACGGCCACTGGGCGCAGAACATGTGGCTGGATGGGACTCCCTTTTGGACCGCTGTGCAGATGGATGAAGCTTCGTTCCCCATTCTCCTGACCGACAACGGATGGCAGAACGGCCTTCTGGACGAAGGCGACTTGATGCGGCTGTGGCCGATGATACGCCAGGCCGCCAGCTTCGTGGTCTGCAACGGCCCGGTCACCGAGGAAGACCGTTGGGAGGAAGAGCCCGGCTACTCCCCATTCACGCTTGCCGTCGAAATCGCCGCACTGCTGGCCGCCGCCGATCTGGCCGAGGTGCGCCACGAGCCGGACATCGCCACCTATCTGCGGGAGGTGGCCGACAACTGGAACTCCAGCATAGAGAAGTGGACCTATGCCACCGGCACCGAGCTGGCACACAAGCTGGGCATCGAAGGCTATTACGTCCGCATCGCCCCGCCCGAAGTGGCCGACGGAACATCCTTGAACGACGGCTTCGTCCCCATCAAGAACCGGCCACCCGGCCAGAGCAGCGCTCCCGCCGTGCATTTCGTCAGTCCTGATGCCCTGGCGCTCGTCCGGTTCGGCCTGCGCTCCGCCCACGACCCGCGCATAGTGAACACGGTCAAGGCTATCGATGCCCTGTTGAAGGTGGAGACGCCATACGGCCCGGCCTGGCACCGCTACAACGACGACGGCTACGGCGAGCATGCCGACGGATCGGCCTACGATGGCACAGGGATCGGGCGGGCGTGGCCCTTGCTCACCGGCGAGCGTGCCCACTACGAGATGGCGGCCGGCCGGCGCCAGGAGGCAGAGCGGCTGATGCGCACGATTGAGGCGTTCGCCAATGAGGGCGGTATGCTACCGGAGCAAGTCTGGGATTCGCCGGACATCCCCGAAAAGGACCTTTTCTTTGGACGGGCATCGGGGTCGGGAATGCCGCTGGTCTGGGCGCACGCCGAGTACATCAAGCTGCGCCGCTCGCTGCGAGAGGGGCGCGTGTTCGATACCCCACCTCAGCCGGTGCAGCGTTACCTGATAGAGCACAAGGAATCCCCGTATTCCACCTGGCGCTTCAACCAGAAGAGCCGCACCACGCTCCACGGGAAGCTCCTGCGCCTGGAATTGCAGAAGCCGGCCGTCGTCCATTGGAGCACCGACGGCTTCCAGACCGCACATGATACCGAGACCCGTGACACCAAGGTGGGAATGCATGTGGCCGATCTGCCCACCAAGGGGCTTCGGCAGGGAGAGCAGGTAGTGTTCACCTTTTACTGGCCGGATGCCGGCGAATGGGCCGGGACGAACTTCGCCGTGACCGTAGGTTGAGCGAAAAAAGCGCGACACTCGGCCGTTCCATCGCCCATCACAACGACTCCAGCGACCGGATGACCCGACCGCTACGAGATCGTTGCCGCTATGCCCGGCCCCTCAACCTCCATCTGCGATTTGTCTAAACAACCCTCAGAATGCTATGCTTACACCTGCACCGCCCTGGCCGTCGTGCAGGCCGGCGCGGTGCCAATATGCCACCCATAGCCACAACCGAGGGACGCGCGTGTCGCTCTTTGAAGAGAAATTGCTTGACGTCAGCCGGCGCCGGTCGAGCCTGGTGTGTGTGGGCCTGGACATCGACCCCCACCGGGTGCCGCCGCATCTGGGCACGGGACCGAAGGCGCTGCTTGCCTTTAACCGGAGCATCATAGAGGCTACGGCCGATTTGGTCTGCGCCTACAAGCCCAATCTCGCCTTCTACGAAGCCCTGGGGCTGGAAGGCTGGGCGTTGCTGCGCGCCACCCTGGCCGTTATTCCCCAGGATACACCGGTGATTGCCGATGCCAAGCGAGGGGATGTAGGGAACACCGCCACTGCCTACGCCCACGCGGTGTTCGAGGACCTCGGGTTCGACGCGGTGACGGTGAGCCCTTACCTGGGCGAGGACGCCCTGCTGCCCTTCCTCGAATGGAAGGACAAAGGCATTTTCGTGCTCTGCAAGACGTCGAACCCAGGCTCGGCCGAGTTCCAGGACCTGCTGGTGGCCGCGCCCGGCGCCGAGCCGCGGCCGCTGTACGAAGTCGTGGCGAGTCGGGTGCTACACTGGAACCGCCACGGCAACTGCGGGCTGGTGGTCGGCGCCACCTACCCCACCCAGCTCCAGCGCATCCGCCAGATGGCGCCGGAGCTTCCCATCCTCATTCCGGGCGTCGGCGCTCAGGCCGGCGATCTGGAGGCCACGGTGCGCTATGGCGTCGACGAGCATGGCCAACGGGCCATCATAAACTCGGCGCGGGGCATCATCTATGCCTCGACGGGGCGCGACTTCGCCTACGCCGCCCGCCAGGCAGCGAAGGAACTGCGAGAGGCCATCAACCGGGTCCGCTTCGCCCGCGAAGAGGCGACCCAGGCCGGCGAGCCGGAGGATGAGCCTTAGTGGTAGAGATCGAGCTGGACGACCTGGTGCGTATGCGGAAGCCGCACCCGTGCGGCAGCTACGACTGGCGCGTGGTGCGACTGGGGGCAGACATAGGGCTCCGCTGCCAGAAGTGCAACCGCCGCGTGTTGTTGGCTCGCAGCGTCTTCGAGCGCCGGTTGAAGGCCATTATCGGACGGGCAAGCAATACTCAAGGGAGAGAAGGGACACCGAGTGATCAATCCGAAGCCACGCATTGACGAAGCCTCCTCGGTCTATCACGTTCTACATAATCGCAATTTCCTGCTGCTGTGGATGGCACAGGCAATCTCCATGACCGCGCAGAATGCGACTTGGTTTGCCCTGGCCATCATCGTGGAGGAGGCCACCCATTCCAGCGTCCAGCTCAGCTTCGTCATCCTTACCTCGATAACGCCATCGGTCTTGCTGAGCCTGGTGGCGGGTGCCCTGGTGGACCGCATGAACAAGCGGAACGTTCTGGTGGCCACCAATCTCCTGCGGGCGATCGTGGTGCTGGGGTACCTGCTGTACGGCCAGGCGCTGGGGTTCATTTACCTGGTCAACGTTCTGTTCGTGAGCATCGGACAGTTCTTCGGGCCGGCCGAATACGCCACTATCCCCGCAGTCGTGCCGAAGAAACAGTTGGTGGCCGCCAACGCGCTGTACAATTTCACTTTCAACGGCTCCCAGCTATTGGGGATCGTAGTCGTCGCTCCGGTGTTCCTCAAGCTTTTCGGGGCGCCCTCGCTGTTCATCGGCGAGGCCGTCATCTACGTCATAGCCGGCATACTGGTGGCACTGCTGCCGGCAGGGGAAGCGCCCCGCAAGCCCCTCTCGTCCCTCAAGGGCGGGCGCGTGGCCCGGCAGGTCTGGCAGGAGATCCAGGAAGGCTGGAGCTACACACGGGGCGACCCTTACATCAGCCTCGCCATGGTGCATCTGACCCTGGTGGCCACCCTGGTCCTGCTGGTGGCTATGCTGGGGCCGCGCTTCACGGTGGCAGTCCTGGGCATCCGAGCCGACGACGCAGTCTACGTGCTGGCGCCGGCCGTCATCGGCATCCTCGTCGGGACCCTCACGATGTCCAGGCTGGTCAACCGGCTGGGCAAGGAGACCGTAATCAGCATCGGGCTGGTGGTTCTGGGCGCCGGCCTGCTGCTGCTGAGCCTCCTGCACTGGCTTGGTCAGGTCATCCCTGCCTCAGTGCCCACTGCCCTGGGCATAATGATGCTGCCCCGGGCCGTGGGGCTTGTGCCAACCGTAATGGCGCTCACGGCGGTGCTGGGGCTTTCGGTGGCTATGGTGATGATCCCTGCCCAGACCGTGATTATGGAACGCACCTTGCCGGAGAACCGGGGCCGCATATTCTCCGTGCAGTTGCTGCTCGGCAATCTCGCCGCCATCCTTCCCCTGGTGTTCCTGGGAGAGCTGGCCGACCTGGTGACCGTGGAGGTGGTCATGGCTATCGTGGCTGCAATGGTCCTGGCGGCGGCGGCCTTCACCATCAGATACCTGCACCGCATCGAAAGAGAGCATGGCCCCAGTCATGGGTCGTCCGATCCGGAATCGGAGGAATGAGGACCCATTCAGAGAGAGTTTTTGGAGCGGATGAGCTAGCTTTCCGGCCCCTTCTCCCTCTCCCTATGGGAGAGGGCCAGGGTGAGGGCGGAACAGCCGAACCCGCCTGTTTCTGCCCCGAATCGGAGTAAGCAAGTTAACGCGACACGTACGTTCCACCCTTCTTAAGGCAGCATTGGGGGCTGTTTTCGGTGTTATGTCAGCTTCCGTGGTATAATTCACCGTAAGCATATTCCATCTCATTAGTCCTAGAAAGTGGGGAGAGAATTGGCTGGCCTTCGATCGAGGCTCGCCTGGATGGCGCGGCTGCCGTTGCTCCTCGGGTTGTTAGTACTCCTGGGCCTGCTGGCTGCCACCGTCCAGGCCCAGGATAATCACGTCGACCTGCTGCAGATACGCGGCACCATCGATCCGGCGATGGCCGACTATATCGACCGGGGCATAGCTCAGGCCGAAGGGGACGGCGCACAAGCCGTCATCATCGAAATGGACACCCCCGGCGGTCTGATGGACTCGATGCGAGAGATCACCCAGCGCATCATCAGCGCCCGGGTGCCGGTGGTGGTGTACGTGTCCCCCCAGGGAGCGCGGGCCGCGTCGGCCGGCGTCTTCATCACGATGGCTGCCCACGTGGCGGCGATGGCCCCGAATACCAACATCGGCGCGGCCCATCCAGTGGAACTGGGCGGTCCGGGCGTGCCCGGCGGGCAGTCGCCGGACAATACCTTGCTGGAAAAGATCACCAACGACGCCGTGGCCAGCATCCGGAGCATGGCCCAGCGACGGGGCCGCAACGCCGACTGGGCGGAGCGGTCCGTCCGGGAGAGCATCTCGCACACCGAGCAGCAAGCCCTGAACGACCACGTGGTGGACCTTCTGGCCGACGACATGCCGGGCCTGCTCCGGCAGCTCGACGGCCGGGAGGTGACGCTGGCCGGCGGGAAGACGACGCTGCGGACAGCGGATGCTACTGTGCGCAGGGTGGATATGAGCCTTCTGGAGGACTTTCTCCATACCATCAGCAATCCCAATATCGCCTACATCCTGTTGATCCTGGGCATCTACGGGCTCATCTACGAGCTGGCCAGCCCTGGCGCCATCCTGCCGGGCGTGATCGGCGTGATATCGCTGTTGCTGGCCTTCTACGCTCTGGGGACGCTGCCCGTCAACTATGTGGGGCTCGGCCTGATCTTCTTCGCCATCGTGATGTTCATCGCCGACGTGCTGGTGACGAGCCACGGCGTGCTCACCGGAGGCGGGCTGATCGCACTCACGCTCGGCTCGCTGATGCTGTTCAACAGCCCGTCCTCCGGCGTGTCGGTCGCCTGGCCGGTGATCGCCGGGGTGGTCCTGGCCACCGGCGGCTTCTTCTTCTTCGTGATAGCCAAGGTCATCCGAGCCCGCCTCCAGCCGGCGATGACGGGCCGCGAAGAGCTGCTCCAGGCCACCGGAGTGGCCCGCACCGACCTGAGTCCACAGGGATACGTATTCTTGCAGGGCGAGCTATGGAAAGCAGTCTCGGAAGATGGTAATATCCCCAAGGGCACTTCGGTGAAAGTTTTGAGCGAGAAGGGATTGACATTGTATGTGCGGCAGAATAAAGAGAATGGATAGCAGGAGGTAGATGTGGAAATCCTAACGTCACTAGGGATCATCGTCGTCGTAGTGGTAGTGGTACTCATTCCCCTGTTCAGCGCGGCCGTCAAGGTGGTGCAGGAGTACGAGCGCGGTGTCATCTTTCGGTTGGGCCGGCTGGTCGGGCCCCGCGGTCCCGGCATCTTCCTCATCATCCCGATCATCGACCGGATGGTGAAAGTGGACCTGCGCGTGGTGACCCTGGAGGTCCCGGCGCAGGAGGTGATTACCCGCGACAACGTCACCCTGAAAGTGAACGCCGTCCTCTATTTCCGCGTGGTGAACCCATCAGACTCGGTGGTCAAGGTGTTCGACTTCATGCGGGCCACCCTCCAGATCGCCCAGACCACGCTGCGGAGCGTCCTCGGCCAATCGGAGCTCGACGAGTTACTCGCCGAGCGCGAGCAGATCAACCAGCGACTGCAGCAGATCATCGACGAGCAGACCGAGCCCTGGGGCGTGAAGGTAACCACCGTGGAGGTGAAGGACGTGGAGCTGCCGCAGACCATGCAGCGGGCCATCGCCCGCCAGGCCGAGGCTGAGCGAGAGAAGCGGGCCAAGATCATTCATGCAGAGGGTGAGTTCCAGGCGTCTCAGACGCTGGCCGAGGCCGCCAAAATCATCGCCTCCGAGCCGGTCACCATTCAGTTGCGGTACCTTCAGACCCTCACCGAGCTGGGCGTGGAGAAGAATACGACCATCGTCTTCCCCGTCCCCGTGGACATACTGAAGGGCCTGATTGGCGCGAATGGCAGGGAGAAAGAGCAGGTCGTGACCCAGGACAAGGGCTGAGGCAGGCCGCGCCCGGATTCTGGAAAGCGAGACTATGACCGAATCATCGTCTGAGCACGCAGACAAGCGCGCCAGCGGCCTGAAGCTGGCCATCACCGGCAAGGGCGGAGTGGGCAAGACCACCCTGGCCGGCCTCCTGGCCCGGCTCTATGCCCAGGAGGGCTACCGGGTGCTGGCCATCGACGCCGATCCCGACGCCAATCTGGCCTCGGCTGTGGGCTTCGCGCCGGCCGAGGCCGCCCGCATTGCGCCCATCTCCGGCATGGCCGACCTCATCGAGGAGCGGACGGGGGCCCGGCCGGGCAGCCAGGCCCCGATATTTCGCCTCAACCCCCGGGTAGACGATATCCCCGACCGCTTCTCGGCCGTCCACGAAGGGGTGAAACTGCTGGTGATGGGCACGGTGAAGAAGGGCGGCTCCGGCTGCGTCTGCCCGGAAAACGTGCTGCTACGCCAACTGGTGAGCCACCTCCTGCTTGGTCGCCAGGAGGTGGTAATCCTCGACATGGAGGCGGGCATCGAGCACCTGGGGCGAGCGACGGCCCAGGCGGTGGACGCGCTGATCGTCGTGGTCGAGCCGGGCCGCCGCAGCCTTCAGACGGCGGAGCAGATCCGCACGCTGGCGGCCGACATCCACATCCCTCGCGTCTTCGTGGTGGGAAGCAAGGTACAGGGAGCGGAGGACGAGGCCTTTGTGCGGGAGGGCCTTCCCGACACGGAGGTGCTGGGCTTCGTGTCGCTCAACCCCGAGATTGCCGAGGCCGACCGTCGCGGCGTCTCGCCCTTCGACCTCGCGCCGCGATCGGTGGCCGAGGCGCGTAGCATCCGCGACCGCCTGATGCTGGCCCTCGACGGCACGTCCGGGACCCTGGCGGCCGGCAGCCAGTAGCGGTCTGCCGCTGAAGCGTATACTCCTGCCACTGTAACCCGAAGTGCCAGGCCGTCCCCGCTCGCACTTGAGGAGAGGCACCTTGTGCCTGCCCGGCTCCTCTCCATTCCGGCAAGGTGCAATGTGAGATGGGCAGCGCCGCCGCGCCAACGCCTTTTCAAAGTCCGTTTGCGTACCATGGTTTGCAGGGGCCGACACCACCGAGACACAGAGGCACCGAGGAATCAAACGAGATAACACTCGGGCTGGTCTACCTTCCTCAGGGCCCCGTAGGCCCTAGGGCCGCCGGCCAGCACGAGTTCAGACGGGGCGCCGGCCGACGGCGACGTAGCGCGCCGGCTCGTCTGCCACCGTTACGTCTGAGAAGCCTGCCGCTTCAAGCATCAGCTTCATCTCATCTGCATCGGGCACCAGGTCCTGCCCAATGACCCCTCCTGCATTCCGATGAATGGCGTTGGTCCTTTCGCGCCCCACCAGATGTGCTATGTACACTCGCCCGCCGGGCCGCAGGACCCGGCCTATCTCCCGCAGGGCCGCGTCTTTGTCACGAAGATGAGGGAAGGTGGCATTGCAGAGGAGGGCATCGAACGTCTCGTCCCTGAAGGGCAACGCACTCCCATCGGCTTGCACGTACGACGTCCCGACCTGCCCGTGGAGGACGCGAGCTTCCTCCAGCATCTGTCCGGATATATCCAGGGCCACGACACGACCATCGTGTTTCACCCATTGCTGCAAAGCAGGGATGGCGACGCCGGTGCCGGAGCCCAGGTCGAGGACGCGGTCTCCCGGCAGTATCCCCATAGACGCGACGATCGTGCCGACTGCCGCCCTGTCCAGAGGCGAGATATAGTCCTCCCAGGACGGCGCCAGCTCGTCGAAGAATTCCCGATGCGTAGTAGGCACGCTCACCTCCCCTCTCCTATGGTCATAGGCAGGACATTTAGATTGTCGCTCCGTCCGCGAACAATGTTTTAGAGCACAACGCACCGCAGAGGCACCGAGACGCAGAGACGAGAGGCTTCATGTCAGACTCGGCCTGGGCACATCATAATTTCCTCTGTGCCTCTGTGCCTCGGTGGTGCCGACGCCTCGCCTCCAAGGGATACTGTGCGAGCGCACTTTGAAAAAGACCTCGGTCAGCGGACGCCCACGGCCCTCGCCCGCGCCAGGTTACACCGCAGAAGAAGGCCATCGTCGGCGAGCGTGTCATCGATGGGCCCTTCGTGCACTATCCGATGCGTCTCGTCCAGGAAGTACGCCCGGTCCGCCAGCTCCGACACGACATCCAGATCATGGGTAGCCGTGATTATCGTGCCGCCGGCGCCGTGCATCTCTCGCAGGATATCCAGCAAAGCGTCCTGGGTACGCGGGTCAAGACTTGCGGTGGGCTCGTCAAGCAGCAACACCCCCGGCTCGAGCACCAGGACCGAGGCGAGAGCGACCTTCTTCTGCTCCCCGCCGCTCAACCGGTGGGGAGGTCGGTCGGCCAGCTTCTCGATGCCGAGCCGAGCGAGCATCGCCTGCACCCGCTCGGCGATGACCTCGTGAGACAGACCCAGTTGCAGCGGGCCGAAAGCTATCTCATCCCATACGGTGGGCGAAAACAATTGTACATCCGAGTTCTGGAAAACCAGCCCTACCCGCCGGCGAAACGAGAATGCCCAGGCATCGTCGGCCATCGCTTCTTCGGTGAGCGGATGGCCGAACGCCAGCAGCTCGCCGCCCGTCGCAAAATAGAGAGCATCCAGCATCTTGAGGAGCGTGGACTTGCCGGAGCCGTTGGCTCCCAACAGCGCCACGCGCTCCCCCACGGCGATATCCAGGTCGACCTCCTCCAGCGCAGGGGTCCCGCCGGGGTAGGAAAAGGCGAGCCCGCGTCCCTGAAACGCCCAGTGGCTCATCGCCATCCCAGCATAGCATCTATCGACACGGCAGCGACAGCGAAGGCCAACGCGGCAACGGCTGCCCAGCTATCCCTGGACTGCCATTGAAAGGCCTCCCGCCCCTGCGCCGTAACTTCGCCGCGGAAGCCGCGGGAAAGCATCGCCAGGTACACCTCTTCGCTCAGACCGTAGGAATGGACCAGTAGATGGCCCATTGCCCGCGCCGCCCAGCGCCGGTTGTCGGTGCCGCTCAGCCGCCCCACCCGGCGGCTCTCTCGCGCCAGGAACATATCGTTAGCCGTGCGCAGCAGCAGAAAGATGTAGCGATGGGTCGTGGACAGGACGAGGACGAAGAACTGGGGCACGCGAAGAACACGGAGCGACTTCAGCAGCGTGGCCCACGGTGTGGTGAATACCAGCAGCGTCACTAGCAATACCGACACGCTGGCCCGCAGTATCAACAGCGCGGCTGTGCGCAGGCCCTGCTCGGTGATGGCCAGCGTCAGCGGGCCGAAGCCCGCAGGCTGCACCGGGCCAAAAGATAGCAGATCCCGACCGGGGGTCAGAAAGAGCGCTGGGAGGGCAAGTGCGCCGGTGAAGAGCAGCACGGCCACGCCGACCCGCTTCAGCAGCCAGCCGAGCGGCAGGTGCGAGGCCGCGGCCAGGAGCAGGACGACCACGTACAGGCCGGCAAGGGTCGCCGGATGCCGGACCAGCGCCGCTGACACAAGCAGCACGGCCCCCGCCGCGACTTTCAGGCGCGGGTCCAGTCCCTGCAGCAGCCCCCCTCTCCGGCTAAAGCCCTCGGCCAGGAGCGCGTTCTCCATCGCCTGAGAGAAACCGGCGATGGTCTTAGCCAGGAAGTCCCTTCGACGTCTGGGGGAGCCGGGCCTGGCTTCAAGCCGCGATAGGAAGACGGGCGGCAATGGTGCTATACCCTGGGCGCTCACGGTCTGGCCAGCATCCTTCCCAGGCCCCAGGTAATCAGGGCCGCGAATCCCACGCCGACGACGGCCAACAGCACATAGCCCAGGCTGGCATCGATCCCAGCAATGCTGTAGTCAGGCAACGGCGCCGACCAGAGGTTGCTCAGCGCGGCGAGTCCCGCCGGGACAAAGCCCAGTTGCTGCTCCAGCTCATCGGCGCTCCATTCGCCCCAGGCGACGCCCGAGGCCAGCAGCCCCAGCGGCGCCATGAGGATCAGGGCGCCCAACGCGATCCATAACGCCCTGATGCTGTGCGTCCCTTCCCATTTTTCCCGCAGCGACAACAGCGGCTGGTGAGCCCGCTGGAGGTAGGCTATCACCAGCCCGGTGATCAGGGCCTCCAATACTCCTGCCACCAGCAGGTGGCTTCCCATCATCACCGGCAGCGCGACCCCGAGCCCATAAGGCGCGTAAAGGGGGGTGCCATCGGCGCTGTGGAAAAGCAGCGGCTGCATCCCCAACTCCAGAGCGGTCAGCAGAGCAGCGGCGTTCAGCCCAAGATAGGCACCGATGGCCGCTCCCACCACGTGGCGACTGGACGTCACGGGGGCATTGCGGCTGATCAGGCGGTAGGTGTAGTAGCCGACCATGGGAAGCACGATCGCCATATTGAACGAATTGGCGCCGAGGGCAGTTATCCCCCCATCGCCGAACAGGAGAGCCTGGATGACCAGGGCGACGGTCACGCCGAGCAGGGCTGGCCAGGGGCCAAGCACCACCGCCAGCAGAGTACCACCCACGGCGTGGCCCGTCGTGCCGCCAGGCAGCGGAATGTTGAACAGCATTATGACGAAGGTGAACGCCGACAACAGCGAGAGCAGCGGCACCATACGGCCGGTCAGGAAACGCTTGGTCCGCTGCGCTGCCACGTACCAAAACGGCGCGCTGGCGGCGTAAAACGCTACGCAGGTCGCCGGACTGAGGTAACCATCAGGTATATGCACTCGGAATCCTCCTTTGATGCCCCGGGCCTGTTGGTTAGTGAGCAGCGGCTATGCCCCGCTTCGGGTGCTGGCGCTGGCCCACGACGACGCCGGCGCGGACAGTCGCCCCCAGGCGCTGCCCCACTCACGCGTCGTCTACCCGGAGGCCCGCTTCAACATTGATTACACTTCGTGACACTTGGCGCATCGCCCGAAGATGGTAACGTGGGCGATGTTGGCAGAGAAGCCGTAGTCCCGCCGGAGGGTCTCCTTGAGGGGCGCCAGCAGGCATTCCTCCAGATCGATGACCTGCCCACATCCCTGGCAGATAAGGTGATGGTGACGGCTTTTCTCCGTCCAGTGATAACGCACCCTCCCATCGCCCAGGTCCGTCTGCGTCACCAGCCCGGCCTGCTCCAGGATCTCCAGGGTCCGGTACACCGTGGACAGGTTCATGTGCGAATAGCGTTGCCGCACCTGGGCATAGATTTCCTCGGCGCTGAAGTGGTCGTCACGCGCCTCGATCGCCTCCAGGATCATCATCCGCTGAGGCGTGAGCCGCAGGCCCCGCTCTGCGAGAGCCTGCTCGCCCGGAATAACCATCTTACTCCCTCGACTGTTCCTTACCCATCAGCTTAGCCTACCCAATTCTACTGCAACAGATTAGAAGTTGCAACCCTTTAGTGAATGCAAGTCATTTGCAGATAGACTCGCCCAACTCTCTCACAGTACACACAACCAGACCATTCCGGTATATCTCGACGCGACTTTCGCCCGGCCCGAGCAGTATTAATAGGGATAAGTGTCAAGTGCATAGTGGAAGAGAGAAACGGGAAGCACAGGACGGTACTGCGCGGGGTACCGACTCGTCTTATAATTAGGTAGGGAGGGGCGAAGCGACGCGCCGGCCTGTCCAGGCATCCGATGGAACCAGTCGCATGGCGTGCAAGCGCCAGCCCCGTCGCTCACCACGAAACACGCCCACCACACCCGGCGATCCACCGAGTGTACACTCTACAATCAGGAGGAAGGAATGAAATCGTACAGCTCTTACCATAAGGTAGCTTTGACGCTGCTGGCCGTGCTTCTCATCGTGGCGGGAAGCGCGTGCGCGCTTATGCCGAGCGCACCGCCCACCGGAGCGACTTCGTCCCCAGTAGCGGCAACCCCGGTCGCTTCTTCATCGTCCGCCCGGCCTACATCTCCGGCGGCCGGCGGCTCCACCGCGGCAAGTGGATCGCTGCCCGAGTTGAGCGTCGCCGTGCGCCAGGTGACCCAGCAGGTCAGGCCGGCGGTAGTCCAGATCACGAACGAGCAGGTCCAGGTGGGCCAGTTCAACCAGCCGTTCACTGTGCCGAGCGGGGTCGGCTCCGGTGTCATATACGACAACCAGGGACATATCCTGACCAACAACCACGTCGTCGAAGGTGCGCAGAAGCTGACGGTGTCGTTGCCCGACGGGAGGTCGTTTGACGGCAAGCTGATCGGAGGCGATCCGCAGTCCGACCTGGCCGTGGTGCAGATCAGCGGGAGCAATCTGCCGACGGCCACCCTCGGCGACTCGGGGCAGTTGCAGGTCGGCGACTGGGTGGTGGCCATCGGAAATGCCCTGGCCCTTCCGGGCGGGCCGACGGTGACCGCCGGCGTGGTAAGCGCGCTAGGCAGGACCATCCAGGAACCGGGCAGCACACCTGGCTCGCAGGGCCCGTTCCTGTTCGATGTCATCCAGACCAGCGCGCCGATCAACCCGGGCAATTCCGGGGGCCCGCTGGTGAACCTGAACAACCAGGTCGTCGGCATCAATACACTGGTGGCGGGCCAGGCCGAGCCGGGCGTACCAGCGCAGGGCATCGGCTTCGCCATCGCCATCTCGACGGCCAAGCCGATCGCCGATCAGCTCGTTGCCACCGGACGGGCAATCCATCCCTATCTGGGAATAGGCTACGCGCCCCTCACGCCATCCATCGCGGCTCAGCTTGGCATCTCCTCTAATCAGAAAGGCGTGGTCACCGTTCGGGTCGTGCAGGGGTCGCCGGCAGCCACGGCCGGCCTGCGGCAGCGTGACGTCATCACCCAGATTGACGGCAAGTCCCTGGACAGCGAGTCAGCGTTGGCGCAGATCGTGAACAGCCACAAGCCCGGCGATACCATCACGCTCACCGTGCTCCGGGGGAGCCAGACGCTGAGCGTTAAAGTGACGCTGGGAGAGATGCCCTCGTCTTAGACCCTGGGGACCCGGGCTGCCCTGAAAACTTGCGAGCAGATGGCACGGATGAGCGACTGCCAGTTCCCTCTCCCCCAATGGGGAGAGGGAACTGGCCTGGCCTCGCTTTGCTCTCATCCTTGGTGGTCGCCGGAGGCGACCATGAGGGCTCAAAGGTACGCCCGGCCGGCACACGCGCCCGCCAGCGGCTGCCAGCTCCTCCGCCCGGCGACCAGCTCTCTCGGGCGAGACTGCGGCCGCTGGCTGCCAACTGCATACTGATTTTAGGTTGCCTCGTCTCCTTGTCATCTCTAGCCCAGCGGCGGTATAATGGGCGTTGCGCGCTTCGGCGGGCAAGCAAGCGACTATGCGTGGCGAAAGGCAAAGACAGTGCTCGAGTTCTTCTTAGTCATCTTTGTTGGTGCCGTTGCCGCAGGTGTGGTGGGGGCGCTGGCGGGCCTGGGCGGAGGCATACTCATCGTGCCGCTCCTGACGGTCGGATTTGGCGTGGACATTCGCTACGCCATCGGCGCCAGCATCGTATCGGTGATCGCCACTTCCAGCGGCGCGGCCGCGGCCTACATTCGTGACCAGATCACCAACCTGCGGGTGGGCACGTTCCTCCAACTGGCGACTACCTCCGGCGCCATCGTCGGGGCGCTCATCGCCGGCCTGGTGAACACGGAGGCCCTGTACATAGTGTTCGGGCTGGCCCTGGCTTCCTCGGCCATACCCCTCATCGTGAAAATAGGCCAGGAGCTTCCAGAGGGCGTAGTGGCCGATAGCTGGTCCCGCCGCCTGAACCTCGGCTCGTCTTACTACGATGCCGTGCTCGGCCGGCAGGTGGACTACGAAGCCACCCGCGTGCCGTTAGGGCTGGGGTTGATGTGGGTCGCCGGCGTCCTCTCCGGGTTGCTGGGCATCGGCAGCGGAGCCTTCAAGGTACTGGCGATGGATATGGGGATGCGGCTGCCGATGAAGGTGTCGACGACCACCAGCAACTTCATGATCGGCGTGACGGCGGCCGCCAGCGCCGGGATATACTTCAGCCGGGGGGACATTCATCCGCTCATCGTGGCGCCAATTGCCCTGGGGGTACTGCTCGGGGCGGCCCTGGGCACCCGCCTCCTGGTGCGGCTGCGCAACACAACGCTGCGGAAAGTGTTCGTGCCGGTGCTTCTAATCGTCGCCGCGGAGATGGTCCTGCGCGGGATGGGGGTCCGGACGTGATGGAAGCGCCTACAACCATACCCCCTCGAAAAGCGAGTCACCCGGCGGACGGGCTGCTCGCGGCGCTGCTGGTGGCCGGCGTCGGCATCAGTGCCCTGGTGCTCTTCATCGGCTTGGTGCTGGTAGCAGTGACCGGGCAGACGGGCTACCACGAAGACATCACGCCCGCGCTGATACTGGCCCGGCAGGGCACCGTGGCCTTCCCGACGACATTTGGCGGTGTCTGGCAAGGAGTAATAACCCTCAAGCCTTTTGCCGTGATCGAGCTGGGGGCGCTGTTGCTCGTAGCCACGCCAGTGTTTCGGGTCGCGGCCTCCGTGGTCCTGTTCTTCCTTGAGAAGGACGCCATTTACACGATTGTCACTCTCGCGGTCCTCGCGTTGCTGCTGATCAGCCTGTTCTGGCTCAGGTAAGACGAGGCGCCCGCCTGGGCGATGAGGGTTCCAGCCAGGGACGCCAGAGCGACTGAAGTCGCCACTACGGTCGTGACCTCGTAGTGGCGACTTCAGTCGCCGATGTAGTACGACAAAGATGGGCATTCCCCCTTGGGGATGCCCATCTTTGCTCTGTGTTCGGCTCTTGATATGGCTGTAGAGCTATCTTCGCCGGGCGCTCATCCCGCCGGGGACATCTCCGGCTCTTTGCTTTCCTGGCCGTCGGCGGGCTGCCCCTCGGCGGCCGGCTCCGCGAATATCGCATCCAGCTCGGCACCCTCCAGCGTCTCGTCTTTGATAAGGCGCTCTGCCAAGCGGACCAGCACCATCCGGTGTTCGGTCAGGATGGTCTTCGCCGTCTCGTAGGCATTAGTCACGAGCTTGTGAATTTCCGTATCGATGGCTTCGGCTATCTTGTCGCTGTAATTGCGCTGCTCACCTATCTCCCTGCCGAGGAAGATCAGCTCCTCTTTGTGGCCGAGGGCGATAGGCCCTAGCTCGCTGCTCATGCCGTATTCGGTTACCATCTTGCGGGCCAGCCTCGTGGCTTGCTCGATGTCGCTGGAAGCCCCGGTGGTGGTCTCGTCGAAGACGAGCTCCTCGGCAACCCTGCCGCCCATGGCCACTGTCAGGTCATCGACGAAATGGGCCTTGGTCTGCAGGTAGCGGTCCTCGGTGGGCAGCAGCCGCGTATAGCCCCCCATCATCCCGCGGGCGATGATGGACACCTTATGCACGGGATCGACGTTCTTCAGCATCCGGGCAACCACGGCGTGCCCGGCCTCGTGATAGGCCGTGAGGGCCTTCTCGCGCTCGCTGATGATTCGGCTCTTCCGCTCCGGTCCGGCGATGACGCGGTCCACGGCTTCCTCGAACTCCTTCATACCGATGGACTTCTTGTTCCGGCGGGCCGCCAGAATAGCCGCTTCGTTCACCAAGTTCGCCAGGTCGGCGCCGGAGAACCCGGGCGTCTGCTTGGCCAACGTGTCCAGCCCGACCTCCGGGTCCAGTGGCTTGCCTTTGGCATGTACCTGCAGCACCGCTTTGCGGCCATTGATATCGGGCCGGTCGAGGACCACCTGCCGGTCGAAGCGGCCGGGCCGCAGCAAGGCAGGATCGAGTATGTCCGGCCGGTTGGTAGCGGCGAGGACGATGACGTTGGTGTTGGTATCGAAGCCGTCCATCTCCACCAGGATCTGGTTCAGGGTCTGCTCTCGCTCGTCGTGGCTGCCGCCCAGCCCGGCGCCGCGCTGGCGTCCCACGGCGTCGATCTCGTCGACGAACACGATACATGGGGCATTGCGCTTGGCCTGGTCGAACAGGTCTCGCACCCGTGAGGCGCCGACACCGACGAACATCTCCACAAACTCGGAGCCGCTTATGCTGAAGAAGGGCACCCCCGCTTCGCCGGCCACCGCCCTGCCGAGAAGCGTTTTGCCGGTGCCCGGCGGCCCGATCAGCAGCACGCCACGCGGGATGCGCGCCCCCAGCGCCACAAATTTCTCCGGGTACTTGAGGAACTCGACAACTTCTTGCAGCTCCTGTTTAGCTTCATCCGCCCCTGCCACGTCCGTGAAGGTGACCGTCGGCCGGTTGCCCACAAACATCCGTGCCCGGCTCTTGCCGAAGGAAAGCGCCTGATTGTTCCCACCCTGCGCCTGGCGCATCATAAAGAGCAAGAACCCGAAGAGGAGGACGAATGGGAGGAACTGGATCAAGATACCCAAGACGTTTCCGAATTCTGCCGGCTTCTTGGCATCGATATCGACCTTCGCTATCTGCTCCGGGGTCAGGCCACCGTCATGCAGAATCTCGTAGACGCTGGCGTTTGGTTCCTTGTGAGAGACAGCCTTTCGCCCGTCGTTACGCTCGACAGTGAGGCTATCACCCTCGACCGTAATGCGCCGGATGTTGCCGTCCCGCACCTGCTGGACCACCTGCCCAATGGTCATCTGATCCTGCTCTTTGTTTCCGCTGGCCGAGAAGAAAGAAAAAAGAAGGGCCATTGCGGCCACGACGATCAACAGGATCACAAAACTATTCTTTAACAGCCTATTATTGTCCATACATGCCCATACCGCGAATCAAGTTCACTCGAATTATAGCAAATATTGTCAACCCAAGGCAAACAAGGCAGGGCAACTTCCCCGCGGTAGCAGGCATGTATGTCAGGGGCGCGAGGCCGCGCCCCTGACGAGTTAGGCGGTGGAAGCTAGCGGTCGAGCCAGGCCTCCCGGAGGTCGAGATCGGTCCACTGGCTCTTCACGTTCTTGACCGCCTTGTTGTACGCCACGCCCCAGTGCCAGAGGTATAGCCCGCTGACATATGCTTCGTCGTAGATCAGCCGTTGGCAGCGTTTGTAGATTTCATCGCGCTGCTTAGGGTCGTAGGTGCTGCGGCCATCCTCCAGGCACTTGTCCATACGAGGATCGCTCCAGCCCGACCAGTTACCTGTGGCGCCGGTGGCCAGGTTGCGGGTGTTCTGGTCCGGGTCAGCACCGACGATTCCGCCCCAGAATCCTACGTCGAAGTTGTAGTTGCGCAGCTTGTCGATCCACGCCAGTCGCTCGAGGGAGTCGATTCGGGTGCGTATGCCGACCTGGTCCCACATCTGCTTCAAGATCTCGCCGATGCGCTGGTCGAGGGGCCGGGCGATGACGGAAACAGTAATGTCGGTCCCATTCGGGTAGCCTGCCTCGGCCAGGAGTTGCTTGCTCTTGGCGGGATCGAAGTTGTAGTACGGCAGGGATGCGTCATAGCCCAAGTAGCCGAGCGACCAGTACACATAGTTATAGGCTTCGCCAATGCCGAAGCTCAGAGTCTTCGCCATCGAACCCCGGTCGATTGCATAAAGCAGAGACTGGCGGAGCTTCAGGTTGTTGGCGAATGGCCCATTCTTCGGGTTGACCCCCAGTGTCCGGCCGTTAATGGCGGATGGGTGCTGCCAGTAAACCAGGCTGGGGTTGGCCTGGATGCTGGCCACGTCCTTCGCTTCTGGCTCTGCCGTCACATCCACCGTCCCCGCCTTCATCTCCACCAGCGTCACCGCCGGATCGTTGATCACTCGGTGGACAGACCCATCGATGTATGGCAACGGCTTGCCGTCGGCGCCCATCCGCCAGTAGCCGTCGAATTTCTTCAGCGTCAGGCGGTTGTCCGGCAGCCACTCTACGAACTGCATCGGTCCGCTGCCGACCGGATGCGCGTTGAAGCCGTCCTCTCCCAGTTTGTCCACGGCCTCCTTGGACACGATGCTGACCGGTCCGACCACGCCGGACAGGTTCACCAACAAGGCTGCTGACGGTGTCTTCAGGTTGACACGGATGGTGGAAGGATCCACTACATCCACGGAGTTGATGGCTTCCACGTAGGTCTTGGCGGTACTCTTCTTGTTGGTCATCATACGGTCGAGGTTCCACTTCGCCACATCGGCATTCCAGGCGCTGCCGTCGTGGAATTTCACCCCTTGCCGCAGCTTGAAGAGGAATGTCTTGGGGTCGACCATCTGCCAGGTATCGACCAGCTCGCCCACGGCTTCTTGCTTTGCCGTCTTCTCGTCCACCAGCTCGTAGCGGAAGAGCGCATCGAACATCATCCGATGGCCCGGCAGGGTGAAGGCGCTGCTAAGTTGGGGATCCAGCGTGGGATAG
This sequence comes from Chloroflexota bacterium, assembly GCA_023475235.1. Taxonomy (GTDB): domain Bacteria; phylum Chloroflexota; class UBA6077; order FW602-bin22; family JAMCWG01; genus JAMCWG01. Next base: position 15,218 of record JAMCWG010000156.1, on the reverse strand, counting down.
GTGGCACTGTTGGCCTCGGTCAGGGTGCCGCCGCGCTTGATCTTCGCCGCGGCGGTCGGCGTGGCCGCGGCCGCAGGTGCGCCAGTGGGGCCGGGCTTGGAGGTTGGGGCAGCGGGTGCGGACGTGGGAGTTGGAGCGGCAGCAGCCGGCTTTGGGGGAGCAGCCGTCGGCGCGGCCGGGGCGCAAGACAGAAGGAGGCTGCTAACCATCGCTACTACGAAAAGCTTCCCGACCAGTCGAGACATCCGTTTCATCAGTGTTCCTTTCCTTACTTACCAGCTCATCTCGATGGAGCATATGCCATTGAGAGGCAGGTTTGACCGAGAACCTTCCATGGACCTTGTGAAAGTGACTCGCGATGTAATGCTTGAAGGGAATGCTGCCCCACACGCGCTGTCCATAGCGAAACCACCTGTTTTGTTCGACCTCCCACCCGCCAGAAAGGCTCGATGGCAGATTTAGCATGCCAGCATCGACCGCCTTGCCACCTATTGTACATCGCTTTGCCCGTGGAATGGAAGCCCGCAGCCCGAGAGCGTTGAACAACAGGCCAGGAATCTGGGATGAGGGCAGTGACAGACCGTGTAGAAAGGGGCAGAATAGCGGCATCTGGATTATGGGGGTCAGCCCTATGCCCGCCCGCTTCCGCCCGTCTGGTCGCAATTCCTACTGGGGAGATGGCTATCTGGAGATGGCTGTGGCGCCTGGCCACTTCCTGCGCCGCCTGCGAGACCTTCTCGACTGGGAGGAACTGACCAAAGACCTGACCGATTGCTACAAAGGTGGTGCAGAGTACGGCCCTGTACCCTATCATCCGGCCATACCTTTCAAGATGCTGCTCCTCTCCTACCCATGGTCACGCCCATTGGATACGAACGGGCATGACCATGGTTGCATCGAGCAACCATACAACCTGTCCGAGCGCCAGACGGAGGAGTTTGCTAACGAGAACATGCCAGCAAGGTACTTCCTCGGACTGGCCGGAAATCAGTCAGCCCCTGATCATTCTACCTTGACTGTGTTCAAACAGCGGATTATCCAAAAAGAAGGCGCAGAAGCTTTCGAGGCTCGGTTTCAGCGCATCGTGCAGTTAGCCAAAGAGAAGGGCATCAGCTTTGGGCAGATTCAGGTGGTAGATGCTCGCCAAAGGCTCGCCAGAGGCGAGTCCGCCTGCGGCAGACGAGTCGCCTCTGGAGACCACGCACACAGTCGCCGATGTGGATATGAAGAAGGACGATGAACGGAAGAAGCGAGGAGAGGGACCTCGAGATGAGGACGCTGCTTGGGGCAGCAAGGGGAGGAAAAAGGTACGCACCACCGATGGCAACACGGTCAAGGTGAGCAAGAACTTCTACGGCTATAAGGCGCACCTGAGCGTGAATGCCGAGAGTGAGATCATCACCTCGGTGGTGGTAACCCCCGGCAATAAGCCAGATGGGCAACAGTTTCCGGAGCTGGTGCAGAAGGACGAACAGGCAGGCATAGAGGCGAGGGTCTACGCAGGAGACAGGGGCTATGACGATGGAGATAACCACGAGATGCTCTTCTGCCGGGGGAAAAGCTCGGCCCTACGCCTGAACGATTACCGGACCAAGCTATATCCGGAAGGGCTGTGGGTAGATCTGAAGGCTAGTGATGACTACAAAGCGGGACTAAAGGAACGCTACAAGATAGAGCAGAAGAACGCCGAGGCAAAGCGTTGGCACGGTTTGGACCGCTGCCGGTATCTAGGTCTAGTGAAGTACAGGGTGCAGAGCCTGATGACAGCCATAGCGATGAACTTGAAGCGGATGGTCCTTCTGCTGGATAGAGTGAGCTTCCACGGGGCAGTTAAGGCTCTCGCCAAGGCATAGCTGTGCCCGAAAACAACACAGAGGCAAAAACATGGGTTAAGCGAGGCTAAGCAGGGGCACCAGGGGCGATACAGACCCACTAGCGCCGCCCCTAGTGAAGAAAACTCGTTCAGGTTGCGGAAACAGTCTCCAAACGGAGAAGACTAAGACTCAGCTTTGGACCCATTCAACACTCTCCAGCCCACGCCGGTAGGGCCTTTTCAGAGTCCGCTGATCCGGCTGCTCGTGAGGTTTACCTCACCCCCTGGCCCCTCGCCAGTCGCCAGACCCGCCTGCCATAGGCAGGCCCGCCATCCTCACCAGCAGTCAAAGAAGGCGACCCCTCGCCACGGCGAGAGTGCCGCAGGCATCTTGGCGGGAGGCGAGTCGTCTGCCGAAGGCGGCCTGCCCGCCGGAGGCGGTCTCCGAAGGTCGCCAGACTCGCCTCTGTGACCAGTTGGTGTCCGAGGCGACTCTCGCCAGAGGCGAGTCGCCTGCGGAGACTGGCGAGCGACTCGCCGTGGCGAGGACTTCGTCCTATGGCGAGCCGTGGCGACCTCTCCGCGCGCGGAGAGGTCTCCGAAGGTCCGTAGCGCTGGGCCGTCACGGCCCGGCGCAGGTCGCCCAGGCGACTCGCCTTTGGCGAGATACCCTTCGGGCACGACTCGTCTGCCAGAGGCGGACCCGCCTTTGGCGGGCCGTGGCGAGGGGTGGCCGAAGGCCGGAGGTGAGGTCAACTGCCGTTGGCAAGGCAACCGAAGCGCCGTCTGATTCCTGGCTGGCGACTTTGAAAAGGCCCTACCACGCCGGCGCTTGAGTACCGGCGCAGTAGGATGCTACTATGTAGCGGTGTTCAAGCAAGGCATAAACTGGCAGCCACGCATCATACTACGCATCATCTTCGCACTGATGCTCGTTCTCCTGCTTGCCGGCTTGGGATGGGTTGCTCGCCGTACGTTCCTGGAGGCCGCCGTCCCGGCAATCTTTGCCACGGCCACCTCTTCTCCTACCACCACATCTTCTCCTACTAGCACAGCGCCGCCCACGTCCACCGCCACCTCGATTCCGCCAACTCCAACGGCTACGCCGACGGTGCCGCCGTCGCCCACGCCGAAGCCGCCGCCTCCTCCCCCGCCTACCGCGCGGCCCTCACCTACACCCACGCCCCTGCCGACCGCGGGACCGGAGCGGCCCATCATCAAGGAGAGTAAGATGGGTGTGGGGGTGTATTACAAAGGTGGCAACTACATCCGCTCCGAGGTGTTCCGGGCCCAACCGGGAGTCATCCTCCTCGCCGAGCCCGACGTGGAATTCATCCGCGAGGTCCGGCGTCTCTTCCCTAAGGCCGTCATCATTGGACGCCGGACCGCCCATCAGCAGCCGCTGGACAATCCCCGGCAGCGGGGCGAGGCTTTCGCCGACTACGTCGCCCAACTGGCTGTGCCGACCAAGGGCCTGGTAGATGCGTGGATGAGCTACAACGAGCCGGTCCGCGGCGGGGATTTCGCCGCTTACAAGGCCTGGGATGAGTTCCAGGTGGCCTTCGCCCAGCGGCTGAAGAATCAATATGGCATCGATGCCGTGGCCGGCAACGATGCGCCGGGCGCCATCGATATTCAGGAGTACCCGCAGTACTTCGCCGACGCCATTCGGGCCAGCAAGTACTTCGGCATCCACGCTTACGCCAGCCCCAAGGCAACCACCTTCCGTGAGCCGGCTGCCGATTGGTATGTGCTGCGCTACCGCAGGGTCCACGATGCGCTGGAGGCCGCCGGCATAAACGATGTCAAGATGGTGCTCACCGAGGCAGCGCTGGTCGAGGGCTGGCAGCGGCGCAACATCAGCGCCGAACAAATGGCGGCGGATTACTTCTGGCTGGCCGACGAGATGTACAAAGACCCCTACGCCGTCGGCTACGCGGCCTTCGGCATCTTCCTCGACCCGGGCCAGTGGTTCACCTATCAACTATCCGGGACCACGGTCCTTGACTATATGCGGGCCTACCAGCCGCCCGGTCAGCGGTGATTGACCGAGCCGCTGGTCCGGCTGCCGTTACGTCACTGCAACTATAGCCCATCACCTCCCGTTCAAATGAAAAGTTCCCATGTTCCTTTGGGACACCACCGCGGATGAAAATGCTTCGCTATTTTAAGAGCAGCCCCTCCTGCCCTGAGGGGCCAGCGTGAGCGCGGCCAAACGATGTGCAACTGTTGAGCCCTGGCCGCCTTCTACGGCAGCCGGCTCACGATCTGTGTGAACTCGTCTTCGCTGAATGCCCGCATAGTCTGGGTGGTGACGTTCCCCTGACTGGCCTGCGACATCATCGCGCCGGCCATGACCTGGTCGTTGGGTGCGTCGAAGATCCCAACAGCATCGTACTCGCCCAGTGTAATCCAGAGGCCAACTACGCGCATCCCGGCCTTCTCCGCAGCCGCCTTGAGCTGCGGAATCCGCTCCGGAGCGCCCTTGATGTTGGCCATCCCCTGCTGCGTGTACTTGTACAGAACGATATACCCCGGCATTCCTTTGCTCTCCTTAGCTACCCTGCATCATCTGCTTGGCGATCTGCATCCCCTCCTCCGCTGTGACAGCGGGCAACACGCTGATATCGAACACGTCGTCCCACGCCCCAAGTGCCGCCATAATCGCCGCGCTGCTGTCCGTCTCGAAAACGGAGATTACGTTGGGGTCTTCTGCCTGGAGCCAGTACTCGGCCACCAGCTTTGCGCCCTCCGGATACTGCCACTGCAGTCGGCGGCTGGCCCTCTCCCGTCGAGTTCCTGCCTTCACTCTGCACAAAGCGACAAATAGCACTCTTGCCTCCTTCCATTGCTACCGCTGATGCACTATACAAACGCGGTGCCCGCGCTCACGCCCGAGGTGAGAAAAGCAAAGGTATCAGGCCTGTGAGCCTTTACGCCCGGATGTCAAACTTGGCAGCCGGCAGCGCGCCCAGTTGCTCAAGCATCCCCAGCGCATCCTGCAGGTACCAGTACTCTACGATTCTTCCGTTCACCAAACGGAAAACGCTAAACTGAGCCACTCGCACCTGCCTGCCGGTTGCGGTTAGGTCGACACCCAGCAGCGTTCGAAACGCTGCTTTCTGAGTGCCACGCCACGTCTCACGCACCATCACCTTGTCTCCTTCGCCGATCATATCGTCGATTGTGAGGTGCAAATCGGGGAACACGGCGCGGGTGCGAGCGACCCACTCTTTGTACTCTTGGGGGCCCAGCCGATGGGGAGGCAGGGGCATTTGCTCGATGTTATCTTCAGCGATGATTTCGTCTGCTACGGCCAGGTTCCCCTTGTTCCAGACCTCCTCGATCAGGCGACGAACGACGGCCTTGTTTTCCTCTACTGACATAGCCCCTCCTATCCGGCAGCTGGGTGACTGTTATATCTGCAGCCCCATCCAAACGCGGAATCTCCGTCCGCGCCCAATACAGGAAGCAGGTGCTGCACTGATGGCGCGACGAAGAGGATGAACATGCTACGGGGTACAATCGACAGCAACGAGCCTTGACGAAAACATCATACCACCGTCGCCAGTCGAGCAACAAGCGTCCCGCCGTGTCGGAGCCGGTCGACATTGAACGGATCGCCTTTTCCCTGAGCTCGCCGTCGAGCCCCGGGCCATATGCGCACGAATCGAAGGTGTGCACCTTGCATTCCTTCTTCGCCTGCGCAAGAATGTCAGCGCGCAGCTCGCTGTGCGCCGTGCTGCTAATGCCAGGCAACCGAAGGAGGTGCATCCTTGCCCGAACACTGGTGGGAGAAACCCTTCCGCGTCTTCCAGACCAATATTCGCGAGATCGATGCCGTTATGGACGTGCCGAAGACCGTGGCCGACATCCTCGATTTCAGCGCTAACACCTGGCTGCTCAACACCGGCGGCATCGTGTCCTTCTACCCCTCCAAGCTGTCACACCAGCATCCCAGCCCATGGCTGGCCCGGCGGCCCGGCGGCGACCTCATCGGCGACGCCGTCCGGGAGGCGCACGCCCACGGCGTCCGCTTCCTGGCCCGGATGGACTTCTCCAAGCTGCATCGCGACCAACTGGAGAATCACCCCGACTGGTTCTACGTCAGTCCGAAGGGCGAGCGGCAGGTCTTCAACGGCACCTACGCCACCTGCCCCAGCGGGCCGTACTATCAGGAGAAATCCTTCGAGGCCATCGCCGAGGTCCTCGACAGCTACCCGGTCGACGGCTTCTTCTTCAATATGTTCCGCTATACCGTGACCGACTACGCCGGCGTGTACCACGGCATCTGCCAGTGCGTGCACTGCCAGCGGCGCTTTCAGGAATTCTGCGAGATGGACCTGCCCGCCGAGGAGGACTGGTCCAACCCCGCCTATCTCCTCAAATGGCTGGAGTTCTGCCGCCGCAACCTGGGCGAGCTGGCCGGCCGCATCCGCCAGTCCATCAAGGCCCGCAACCCCGAGGTCTGCCTGCTCCTGCGGCACAATCCCGATGTCATCATGCACGAGGTGAACAACGCGGTGGACCGGCCCCTGCCGCTGTGGCCCTACTGGGCGGGCGAGGCGGCCCGCGAGGCGCGCACCGCCTACCCCGACCGGCCGATGGTCATCAACGCCGTGATGTTCCTGGACATCCCTTACCGCTTCGTCGCCGAGCAACCCGGCCTCATCGGCCTGCATATGAGCCAGAATATGTCGCAGGGGGTCAACCTCTGGAGCTACGTCCTGGGGACCACCGACCAACCCGACCGCAAAAACTACGCGATGGTGAAGCGGATGCTCACCTTCCACAAGGAGCACGAGGCATACTACGCGGGCCTCCGCTCCGCCGCCAGGGTGGCCATCATCAGCTCGCTCCGCAGCGAGGAGCTATGCGGCCGCGAGGATGGCCCGGCCAGGGTCCAGCGGGAGCGGCGCGGCCTCTTCCGCGCCCTGCTGGAAAGCCACATTCCCTTCGACATCCTGCCCGACGAGCACCTGCCGGCCGCCGAGAAGGACGGCCGTCTGGCCCGCTACCGGGCCCTCCTCTTGCCCAATGCGGCAGCCCTGCGTGACGAGGAGTGCGCGGTCCTCGACCGCTTCGTGCAGGCCGGGGGCGGCCTGGTGGCCACCTACGAGACGGCGGCCTACGATGCCGAGGGACGTCCCCGGATGGAGCTGGGTCTGCGGTGTCTGGGCGCTAGCCGGGTCATCGCCCACCGGCAGGCCCCCGGCGAGATGCGGGCCGCCTACCTGCGCGTCAACCGCCGCGAGGACCTGCCCGGCTTCGATCTCACCGAGCTGGTGCACCTGGACCGGGCCTTCCTTCACGTCGAGCGGCGGCCGGGCGCCGTGCCCTCGCTGCTGATGATCCCACCGGCACCGTACGGACCGCCGGAGAAATGTTACTGGGAGATCGAGACCCGGGAGCCCGGCCTCGTGTGGCATCAATACGGGAAGGGTCAGACGGCCTACTTCACCTGGCCCATCGGAGCGCTGTTCTTCGACCACAGCCTGCCGGAGCACCGGGGGCTGGTGGCGGAGGCCGTGCGCCGGGTAGCCGGGGGCTCACAGGTGGAGACGGATGCGCCGCCGATGGTGGAGGTAACCGTGGGCCAATTGGAGGGCCAGGAGCGGCTGCTGGTGCACCTGATCAACTACTCCGGTCACAGCGACCGCTCCTATCACGAGCCGCTGACTATTCGAAACATAACCATGTCGGTAGAAGCGCCAAAGGCATTCGGCGCGGCCAGGGGACTGGTCTCGGGCGCCGGGCTGCCGTTGACGCCGGTCGGCGGCCGGGCGCAGGTCACCCTGCCCGAACTGGGCCTGTTCGAGGTCATCGTGCTGGAGTAAGGCCCGCGGTCAGAGCACTTCGACGCAGTCCCTTCAACAGAAAAAAGGATGGGGCAGTTGTCAGGCAACTGCCCCATCCTTTTCTTCCACTTCCAGCACCGGGCCAGATGGCCAAGAGCCCCTGACCCCTGACAAAAGCGGTAGCGCGACGGCTTGTCCTGACGACCTTGAAGTCCCTATCGTCGTCAAGACTTGTTCCCCGCCCCCGGCGGGCCACTCGCGACGACGGGCCTTCGAAGGCAGCCCGCGCCACAACGTGGGCTGCGTCAGGCGCTCTAAGTCTCTGTCCGGCCTTCCGCTTCTTGCCGGTAGCGACTAAGCATCTCCTCAGCGGTCTCGGCAGAGGCCGTCCTTGCTTCTTCCACCGCCTGCTGTATCTTTGACTTCTGTTCCTCGTAGGCGTCTCTCGCCTGCTCTGCAAGGTCTTCGGCTCTGGTCCTGACCCCTTCTCCTCGCCGTATTAGCTCCTGGCGCATCTCCTCGCCACGTTTGGGGGTGAGGAACATGGCCACGGCTCCACCGATGATGGCCCCAATCATAAGGCCGGACCAGAATGAACCGCCGCCTCCGTTCTGCTTCTCATTCGCCATTTATCCTACCTCCTTCTTGCTCTTGGCTGCCCGCCCGCAAGCACCTGTACCAGCCTGCCCACCGCCACTCCCGCGCCGACGATGGAAGCCGCCGGCCGTACCACCAGCTCACCAACGAACCGAGTCGTTGCCTGGACCGTGGTGGCAGTAACTCTCGCCGAATCCAGTATCGGCTCCGACCGTTTTTCGATTCTCCGTACCAAACCAAGCACCATCAGCATTACCACGATGGTGACCAGGGCGGCGATTGCCCACAAGATACCGTAGACGACAATGACAATGTCTCGCGCGATTGCCCACGCCGTGCTATCCAATGTCAGATCCTCCTCAGCGTCGGACTGACTGGCGCCTTGTGGTCAGTCGGGTCAGCAGCAGCAATCCCATCGCCACGAAGGTCGCCTGCAGTATGTGAAGATCACCCAGCAGAAGAAGCCGCCAACCGGCCATATCGCTGGCTACCTGGCCCACTATGACACCGGCAATCCCAGCCCCCAGGAGCATATGGAACCGGCACGGGCCAATACCAAAAAGCCCTACGATGGCCAGCGTGTAAACACCACCGAGGACCAAAATCAGTAACCATACAGGAGATACGGCAAGTGCCAGGTCTGAAACCAACGCGCACACCCGGATTGGCCGACGGCCTTCGCTACAATTATAGCACATAAACCACTCTCCATACGACACAATTCCATCGCTCCGCCAGCAAAATGCAGCCGGCCCTGCAATTTGACACGACACACCGTTCGCCTTATTCTTGAGGCGCGGGACGGCCTGGGCCGTCCCCTTACCTCGCGTAGCGCGATAAGGAGGTGCCGTACTTGCCGCCTATCCTCAACCAGGACCGTCCTAAGGAATCGCGGGCGGAGATGCTGGCGCGGCTGGAGAGCCAGGCCAGCCTCATCCGCCAGCGCATCATGACCACGCTGCAGGCCGCCGGCAGCGGCCACGTCGGCGGGTCGATGTCGTGCGCCGACATTATCACCGCCCTCTACTTCCAGGTCCTGCGGATGGACCCCAGCGACCCCAGGTGGCCCGACCGCGACCGCTTCGTCCTCTCCAAGGGCCACGCCAGCGCGGTGCTGTGTCCGGCGCTGGCGGAATGCGGGTTCTTCCCGCGGGAGCTGCTCGACACCTTCAATCAACTGGACTCGCCGTTCTCGATGCATCCCGACATGCTGAAGATACCAGGCGCCGATATGAGCACCGGCTCCCTGGGCCACGGCCTGGCCATCGGCCTGGGAATGGCGATGGCGGCCCGCGTCCAGAAGAGGCTGTTCCGGGCCTTCGTCCTGATGGGCGACGGTGAGCTATCCGAGGGCTCGGTATGGGAGTCGGCTATGGCGGCGGCGTTCTTTAAGGTGGACAACCTGATCGCCATCATCGACCGCAACCAGTTCGGCAGCGACTGCGCCCTCTCCGATCTGCCCAGCGCGAACGCCCTCGCCGAGAAGTGGCGGGCCTTCGGCTGGTCCGTGCGGGAGATCGACGGCCACGATATGGGCCAGGTGGTCGACGCGCTGACAGAAGCCCCCTTCGAGACCGGCCGGCCGTCGATGATCGTCGCCAACACGGTCAAGGGCAAGGGCGTTCCCTTCGCCGAGGCCCGCTTCGACTGGCATTATCACGTCGTCGATCAAGACGTCGTCGACCGCTCGCTGGCCGCGCTGCGGGGTGCGGAAAGTGCGAAGGAGGAGCAGCGATGAGTATGCAGATCAGCGGGCTGGCCTTCGATCCAGCCACGCACCCCCGGCGCTCCACCCGCGTCGCCTTCGGCGAGGCACTGATGGAGCTGGCCGAGCGCGACCTGCGGATCGTGGCCCTCGCCGCCGACTCGGCTCGGCTGTGCTGCACCTGGGACTTCAACGAGAAGCACCCCGACCGCGGCTTCAACATCGGCATCGCCGAGCAGAACCTCATCGGCATGGCGGCGGGCATGGCCTCCTGCGGGCTCATCCCCTTCGCCTGCTCCTACGCGCCCTTCCTGCAGAGCCGGGCCATCGAGCAGATACGCAACGACTGCGCCTACACCAAGCTGCCGGTGAAGATCATGGCCACCGCCGCCGGCATACAGATGGGGACCGCCGGCTCGACCCACCACGCCACCGAGGACCTGGCCATCCTCCGCTCCATCGCCAATATGACCGTCGTGGTGCCGGCGGACGCCCACGCCACCTACAAGCTGACCTTCAAGGTCGCCGAGTGGCCCGGCCCGGTGTGGCTGCGCACCGGCCGCGACCCCGAGTTCGTGGTCTACACCGACGGCCGCGACTTCGAGATCGGCAAGGCCGTGGTCCTGCGGGAAGGCCGGGACGCCACCATCATCGCCTGCGGCAACCTGGTGCTGCACGCCCTGCTGGCCGCCGACCTGCTGGCCCAGGAGGGGCTGCGCATCGGCGTCATCGACATGCACACCATCAAGCCCCTGGACCGAGAGGCCGTCCTGAAGGCGGCGCGGGAGACGGGCCGTATCGTCACCGCCGAAGAGCACAATGTGATCGGTGGGCTGGGGGGCGCGGTGGCCGAGGTGCTGGCCCAGGAGCAGCCCACGCCGATGCGCATGATTGGCCTCAACGACATATTCGCTAGCATCGGCCCGACCTACGACCTGATGAAGAAGTACGGGCTGACCTACGAGGGCGTGGCGGATACGGTGCGCAAGTTCGTGCGGGGCTAAGAGGGTGTAGACTGGACGTGGGAGGTGGTGGAAGATGGAGAGAACACCCGTCCAGTCGAGCAACCTGGCCTCGGTCGGCTACGACCCGGCGACACGTACTCTGGAGATCGAGCTCCGCAGCGGCCGCACATATCGGTACATCAACGTGCCGAAGGCCGTCTACGAGGGTCTGATGGCGGCGGAGTCGAAAGGCTCTTACTTCAACGAGCACATAAAGGATGCGGGTTATCCGTATAGCAGAATCCGTTAGCTTATGCCGAAGGTAAACGGCACACGCACCGTCGACGGGCTTGTCGCAGGCGGGAGGACACGGGGCGCCGAAGGGCTCCGGCTGATCGGCCTCTTCCTCCTGCTTTGCCTAGTCTGGGCCTTCGCCTACACGGCCATCAAGCTCGGCGTGCGCCACGCGCCGCCGCTGACCTTCACCATCGCCCGGGCAGTGGTAGGCGGCCTGGCCCTCAGCGTCGTCGCCCTGTTCACGACCGGGCCGTTCCCGCGCGACGCCTTCACCCACCGGTCCGCGGCGATCCTGGGACTATGCAACGTGGCCGGGCTGGCCGGGTTCATGGCCCTCGGCCTCACGCGCATCAGCGCCGGGGAGTCGTCCATCCTGACCTACACGGCCCCGCTGGTCATCTCCGTGATGGCCTGGGTCTGGCTGGGCGAGTCCCTCTCCCCGCTGAAGGCCCTCGGTCTGGTGGCGGGCTTCGGCGGGGTCGTCGTGGTGATGGCCGGCGAGGTGAGCCTGTCGGGGCACCCGGCCTGGCTGGGCTACGCCCTCACCCTGAGCGGGGCCCTCGCCTGGGCCACGGGCACCGTCTACTTCCGGGCGTACCAGGCCCGCCTGAACATCCTCTGGGTGACGGCGCTGCAGGGCTTCTACGGGGCGGTCCCCCTGGCCCTGGCGGCACTGTTCCTGGAGCGGCCGGCCATCGACTGGTCCTTCGAGCTGGCCTGGACCACGGCATACAACGGCCTGGGGCCGATGGCCCTGGCGTACCTCATCTGGTTCTACCTGCTGCGGCACCGGGCGGCGGCGGAGGTGTCGTCGTACATCTTCCTGGTGCCCTTCTTCGCGGTAGTGATGGGGGCGCTGGTGCTTGGCGAGCGGCTCGGCCTGCTCGCGCTGCTGGGCGTCGCCCTGATCCTCGCCGGCATCTACCTGGTGAACCGGCAGACGAGCGCGTCCCCAACGCCACGACGATCGTCACAAGGTACCCAGAGCCAGCGTTTGTCCAACACGAACGAGTTCCACTACTATCACCATATCGGCTAGAATATGGATGGGGTTTTGGCGTCCCGACCAACGGCGAGTCCGGATGGTAGGCCGACCTCGCGGCGGACGGGGACGCCTGCGGCCTCGGATCCTAACCACCATAGCTACAAGAGCTTCGGAGGATCTGCGTGGCACAAGAAGGCTTCCAATACGACGTGGCCCTGTCTTTTGCAGGCGAAGACCGCGAGTACGTGGAGACGGTTGCCAGTATTCTCACACGCCAAGGGATACGCTTATTCTATGACCACTATGAGCAGGCTACACTGTGGGGCAAGGACTTGTACGCGCACCTTCAGAACGTGTACCAGAAGCAATCCCATTTCACCGTGATGTTCGTCTCGGAGCACTACGCAAGAAAAGTGTGGACCAACCACGAGCGGCGCAGCGCTCAGGCTAGAGCGTTTTCCGAAAGCCAGGAGTACATCCTGCCAGCGCGGTTTGACGACACAGAGATTCCTGGCCTACTACCCACCATTGGGTACATAGACCTCAGGGAGACGTCTCCGGATGAACTGGCAAACCTGATTATCGAAAAACTGGGTCTAGGAAAGCTAGCTGTTGGGACGACCTACTCCCAACTGACGAATACCGAACTCAAACGGAAGTCACTTAGTGTCGTCGCGGGGATCCGATCATTGCTTGATCGCTACCACAAGCGACAGGACGGCCTTATGTTTGATTACGCCTACCATCGCAGCAGTGCAACCGAGGAAGAGAGGCACAAAGCCTGGAACGAACGGAACCAGGCCTCAGCAGACGCGTCGCGGGAGATCATGTCGGCATATGCAAGTGAGTTCAAAGTGGAGGCGCTGCTCTTAAGGCGCGAGTTATTGCATCGCCTTCCAATCGTAGATGGCGACAACGATGTTGATCACCTTTACGAACATCCCACGAATCCTCTCGGCATAGAGGAAGTCGTAGACGATCTTGAGAGATTGGCGAAAAGCCTGCCCGTTTCCTAGTGCAGCGGCCCACATCGCCCAACCGCACGATAGGTCGGATCGAGTTTGTTCTCCGCTCACGGCACCGTCACGTACTCCGCGAAGGACCGCGGCTCCGGCACTGGCAGGTTGCCCTCCCGCAGGCCACGCACTCACGGGCCTTCCCAGTACGGACACTGCCCGCCAGGTCCGGCGGACGCGGAGGGTAATCCCTCCCTACATTCTGAACGCAGTGAAAGTCACACACCAGTGCCATGCCCACCGGTAGTGACGATCCTGGCCGTTGGAGTCAAACAGCGCAACCGGCTGCGTGTCGGAAGAGAGAGCATTGAGCTATGAAGACGATGGAAATGGATTCGGCAACTGCCCCACTTGCGGAGTACGCGCGGGACGTGAAGAAAGAGCCGGTGATTCTGACCGTCGACGGCAAGCCGGTTGCTGCGCTGGTGCCTATCGACAACGCGGACCTCGAGACCGTCACGCTGAGCACGCATCCCCGATTTCTCGCCCTGATCGAGCGCTCGCGGGCGCGGCATAAGGCGGAAGGCGGCGTCCCCGGCGAAGAGATGCGTCGCCGACTGGGACACTGACCAAAGACGATCAGAAAGCGCTCCACTTCTTCTACCTTTTTCCCCTTCCCCTTGGTCTCCATCACTGAGCCTGTTTGAGAGGGCTGCCCGGCTTTTCCGCGCCTGCCCAAAAGGGTCGGGTGCTGGCCAGCGCAGGAACCAGCACGCCTATCCCTCCGGAAAACTCTCCAGATGGCCAGGCTCAAGTACGTCCACCTGGCGGATGGATGGACCCGCGGCCGGCGCTACACTGACAATGAGCGGTGATCACGGGTTGCGCTGCAAGATTGTTCCAGCGTGGGAGGGCCACACAAGAAGGAGGAGAGATGAACACCTTAGTCGTGTACGATTCCCAGTTTGGGAATACCGAGCGGATCGCTCAGGCCATTGCCGACGCCTTGAGCGAATTCGGCCAGGCGCGAGCAGTCCACCTTGGTCAAACACGTCCGGCCGAGCTTCGAGAAGTGGACCTGCTCGTCCTCGGCTCCCCTATCCAGGGATGGAAGCCAACTCCAGCCATGCAGGCGTTTCTCGAACGCATCCCGTCCGGATCGCTGAGCAGCACGAAGACGGCCTGCTTCGATACGCGCCTCCGATGGCCCCGCCTGCTGCGCGGCTCCGCTGCGGACGAGATCGCCAGGCAGCTCCGGAAGAAGGGGACCGAGCCGATCGTGCCGCCAGAGGGGTTCTCCGTGAAGGGAAAGGAGGGCCCTCTGCACGCCGGAGAGGTGGAGCGAGCGGCAAACTGGGCGCGGCTGCTTCACGAAAAGTACGAGGCGTCCCAACCTCGTTTTGCCGCGCGATGACAGCAGAACGGACAGGGGCGGCAGAAGTGCGCCGCTTGCTATGAAAGGAGGGGAACACGCCGCAAGAGATAAAGGCCATCAGACTGGGTGGCGTCAATTGCTACCTCATAAGGACCGATACCGGTTTCGTCATGATTGACACGGGCGTTTCGTCCAAGCGCGCCGCCCTCGAAAGAGAGCTCGAAAGCGCGGGCTGCAGGCCCGGCAGCCTCAAGTTCATCGTATTGACCCATGGAGACTCAGACCACGCCGACAACGGCGCCTATCTCCGCGAAAAGTACGGCGCAAGAATAGCCATTCACAAGGACGACGCAGGAATGGTCGAACGCGGAGACATGAACTGGAATAGAAAAGCCAAGCCGGACAAGTTCTCAGTAATCTTCAGGATAATGTCGATCTTCATCAGGCCAGGCAGGTTCGACACATTCAAACCGGATTTGACTATCGACGAAGGCTTCGATCTCTCCGAATACGGGCTCAATGCTACGGTCCTTCATCTACCCGGGCACTCGAAGGGCTCCATAGGGATCCTCACCAGCGGCGGCGACCTGTTTTGCGGCGATCTGCTTTACAATATTGGCATAGTAGCTTATCACTCCTTGATTGATGGGTAGAGATGCTTGAGTTTGATCCGAGCGTCGGCAGTCGTGAAACGCCAGTCGACCTTGCCTGCCTTCGCATTCCGTCGCTGCTCCCAAGCGCTGAGCTC
>JAMCWG010000146.1 GCA_023475235.1 Chloroflexota bacterium | reverse complement strand
GTTACAGTCCTTGAAACCGTGAATGGAGGAGGTAAGACTAGGTGAGCAGGATTCTGCGGGTCAACATGACCGACCTGAAGGCGAAGTTCGAGGAAGTCCCCCAGAAGTACAACTTGCTGGGCGGAAGGGGCCTCACTTCCACGATCGTGGCAGACGAGGTGCCACCCACCTGTCATCCCCTGGGACCCAGCAACAAGCTGGTGCTCGCCCCCGGACTGGTGACGGGGACCACTGCCCCCAGCTCGGGGCGGCTGTCCGTCGGCGGAAAGAGCCCCCTCACCGGCGGCATCAAGGAGGCCAACGCCGGCGGCCTGGCTGGCCAGAAGCTGGCACGCCTGGGCATCAAGGCCATCATCGTCGAGGGACAGCCCAAAGATGACAAGCTCTACCTGCTGAGGGTGGACAGGAACGGAGCGAAGCTCTCTTCGGCGCGAGGCATTGCCGGCCGCGGCATGTACGAGGTCGACCGGCTCCTGGGGGAGCGCTATCCGGGGGCAGGCATCATTGGCATCGGCCCGGCGGGTGAGATGCGGATGGCGATGGCCGGCGTCTCGGTGAACGATCCCGAGAACCGTCCGGGACGCTACGCCGGGCGGGGCGGCCTCGGGGCCGTGATGGGCGCCAAGGGCCTCAAGGCCATCATTGTGGACGACACAGGCGGGCCTGGCGTGGAGGTCCGCAACCCCGGAATGCTCCGTACTGAGGCCCGCAAGCTTGCTGACGCGCTGACCACGCATGCCGTGACCGGTACTGCCCTTCCTACCTACGGGACTTCTGTTCTCATCAACATCATGAACGAGGCTGGCGGACTGCCTACCCGCAATTTCTCCTCCGGACGATTCGAAGGCGCTTCCAAGGTGAGCGGCGAGATGATCAACGAGCTGGCCACCAAGGTGCGGAAAGGCGAAGGTCGGGTCGGGCACGCCTGCCATCCAGGCTGTGTCATCCGGTGCTCCAACATTTTCCCCAACCCCGACGGCACCCACCACGTTTCCTGCATGGAGTATGAGTCGGTCTGGGCGCTCGGCCCGGACTGTGGGATCGATAACCTGGACGACATCGCTGATCTGGTCTGGCTGTGCAACGACATCGGGGTGGACACCATCGAGGCCGGCGCCACGCTCGCGGTGGCGATGGAAGCGGGGCTTGCCAGGTTTGGCGACGGCGCGGGGGCCATCAAATTGCTGAAAGAGGTCGGGAAGGGCTCGCCCCTGGGCCACATCATCGGCGGCGGCGCGGCCTTCACCGGCAAGGCTTTCGGCGTGACCCGTGTTCCCACGGTCAAGGGGCAGGCGATGCCGGCCTACGAGCCGCGCGCCGTCAAGGGAATCGGCGTGACCTACGCCACTTCTGTGATGGGGGCCGACCACACCTCTGGCTACACCATCGCGCCGGAGATCCTGTCGGTGGGTGGCAAGGCTGACCCGTTCGACGTCAACAAAGCTGAGCTGTCGCGGGCCTTCCAGTACACGACGGCGTTCATCGATTCCACCGGATACTGCCTGTTCATCGCCTTCGCCATCCTCGACATTGCCAGCGGCTTCGACGGCATGTACGGTACGGTCAACGGCGTGTTCGGCACCAGCCTGACCGCGGACGACGTGGTCAAGATCGGCGAGCAGATCGTCAAGACGGAGCGACGGTTCAACCAACTAGCTGGCCTCGGCGCCGCCAGCGACCGGATCCCGGAGTTTATGAAGCTCGAGAAGCTGCCGCCCCATAACACGGTGTGGGACGTGCCAGACGCCGAGCTGGACAAGGTCCACGCGTAGCAGCGTTGTCATCAGACGTGGGGCTCACGTGAGCCCCACGTCGCCGTTCCGCTGGCGGGGTGGTGGATGTTGCAAGTATTGCTGTTCGGCAAGCTCCGCCGATACGCATCGGTGAGCGAGCCCGGCGCTCCGTCCGTGCTCACCCTGGAGGCGAGCACGGCGGCCACGGTGGGAGCTGCACTGGCGGCCCTGGGCGTGCCCTCGGCCGACGTGGTGCACGTTTTCGTCAACGGACGTCTCGCCGAGTTTTCGAGGCCGATCACTGACGGTGACCGGCTGGGCGTCTTCGGGATGGATATGGCGCTGCTATATGTGTGAGGGCGAGGTCGAAGTCTGGCTGTATGGCAAGCTGCGCCGCTTTGCAGGCCAGTCGGCGCCCGATGCCGAATCCGTGGTGCGTCTATCGATGGCCGGCCCGACCACTATCGGCGAGGCATTGGCCAGCATTGGTATCCCGGCCGCCGAGACCAGCAACATCTTCCTCAACGGCGAGCTGTCCGGCTTCACTCGCTCGTTGAAGCCGGGCGACCGGCTGGGGGTATTCCCTGACGATATGGCACTGCTCTACAAGTGGTACTTTCGGAAGGAAGGCTAATATGCCGCGCGTCGAGGTCTACCTGTACGCTACGCTGCGCCGGTACCAGCCTGCCTTGCGCCACGGCGAGCCTGTCCGCGTGGAAATGGCCCCCGGCGCCACTGTTCAGGACTTGCTGGAGAGCTTGGGTATTCCTGCTGAGGAGCTGAAACAGACCTTCATCAACGGCATCTCGCGGCAGCCGGACTGGGTCCTGGAAGAGGGTGACCGGGTGGCCGTGTTTCCGCCTATTGCCGGAGGGTAGGCAGCCGGCGCAGCCTCGAACAGGCCCGCGCCACTGGAGGAGAGCGAGCGCCGCCCTCCTCTTCTCTTGCTGGCCTGCCGGGTTGGGTCTGGGCCTCTTGTCGGTCGGAGCCGCCTAGTACCAGACCGTTCTGACAGGCTCCCAGTCCGAACGGAGCACCGCCGAGCTATCCGGAGATAGGCGGGCACGGTTGGCGAGCCAGACCCCACTCCCGTCGTCCGCCGGATCGCCCAGGATGAAGTCTGCGCCCGCGCACGCGTAGTTCGCCCAATCGTCGCCGACGGCGAAGCTGTCTCTTCCCAGGGAGTAGCATTTCGCGCCGTCGGCCATCTCGATGTACCACGGATACAGGGTGTCCGAGGACCATGCATCAGGCGTCAGGGGCGCGACGAGGCTTACCTGAAGGCCTGCCCCCGTCCCGTCGTTCAGCGGGTTGACGTCACACGCCACCCACGTGGCATTCGCGTTCTGGCTGAAGCATGGGTCGTAGATGTCGTTGCCCACCATACATCGCCACGCGTTGGCCCTTGGTAGCACATTCGAGCTCGTCCAGCAGTCGCCGCGCGCCTGTCGTCCCAACGGCAGGCTGGGAAAGAACTCGATGACATCGGTGAACTCGACGGGAGGCACCCACGCCGGGGCAGCGACAACTGAGGCGCCGGGGTAGAGTCCAGCCTGCGCGGCTAGCAGTGCGACCAGGGCAAACAAAACTAGAAACGCCAGGGTAGTCGGCTTCCAGTACATTGCTCCCTCCTTATCGGCATTTATTGCTGATAGATTATTTTGTACCATATGTGCCGAAGGAGCGGCAAGCGGCAGCCCCTGCTACCGGTCAGGCCACGCTTTCGCCATATCCTCGAAGTTTGTCTATGGTCCTGACCGAAGCCGCTAGGTGGCCCGGATCAGAAGCACGGGGCAGCCGCACTGCCGGACGATCTGGTCGGCCACGCTCCCCATCACCATCCTGGCCAGCCCGGTCCGGCCATGGGTGGTGAGGACGATCATGTCCACGCCTATCTTGTGGGCGAAGTGCATGATTGCTGTGGCCGGGCTGCCTTCCATGACGTCTGTGCATATCTGGAGCTCGGTGTCGCTTAGCTTGTTGACCATCTGGTCCAGATATCGGCGCGCCTCGGCCACTTCCTCTTCTTGTGCCTGCGCCAGTATCTCGGCCTCTACTGCGGAGCCCATCGACGGGTCTGCCATCATGCCGGCTGGAGTGATGAATGCCGCGGTGGCCGCAGGGCTTACCACCCGGAACAGGTACAGCTCGGAGCTGAACTTCTTGGCGATCTCAATGGCGTACGGCAACGCCGCCTCGGCCAGCGCTGATCCATCCAGGGGTACGAGAATCCTGTTGTACATTTCTTCCTCCGCTATTTAGTGGGGTCGCTTGAGGCTGTCATAGTGGCGTGAGCAATCGCTTCACCCAGGAAATAATCGCACTCGGCCTGGAGCACACATAGCTCGTGCGCCGGTCGCTGAGCGTGGCAGACCCGTCGCCCGTGGGTTATCATGTTTATGTGAAACGCGTAGTAAGCTTCGGGGGGCAAGAGTGCCTCTAGCTCGTCGTGTGCCCGCTCGACGGATATCCGGGGGAGGATCAGGCCTAGGCGGCAGCTCACCCGGAACACGTGGGTGTCCACCGGCAGGGCCGGCTTGCCGAGGGAGAACAGCAGCACGCAGGCGGCGGTCTTCGGTCCGACGCCGCTGAGCGACCTCAGCCACGCCCTGGCCTCTGCCGTCGGCATATCCCGCAGAAACTCGAGGTCGAGCCGCCCTTCTCTGGAGACCTCTCGGAGCACGCGCTGTATGCGGGGGGCCTTGATGTTTGAAAGCCCCGAGCCCTGTATGGCCGCCGCGACCTGCTCCAGTGGCGCATCCCTCACCGCCTCCCAGCTCGGGAACCGGGACCGAAGCTCGGCGAACGCCCGGTGGCTGTTCACGTCGGACGTCTGCTGGGAGAGGATTGTCTGGATGAGCTCTGACAGCGGGTCGGCGTGAGCGTGCCATTCGCGGTCGCCGTATTCAGCGAGGAGCAGACGATGCACTTTCCACGCCTTGGCTTTGCGCTGCTCGGCGCGAGCGGCCTCTTCTGCCCGGGAATCGACCTGTAGCTTGACCATACCTGCTCTTCTATTCTGCTCCTATTGCCTATTCTACCAATGTTCTAATCTTGTGCATAGACCGCCAACCACGCAGTGATGTTATCGGTCTTTTCAGCGGCCGGCCCGCCGGCGAGCGTCCAAAATCCGGGCTTTTGTGCAGCTTGACAAGCCATGCCCGCTCCACTAGCATTTACCACCAGATAGAGGTTGCTCAGAGCGCCCAGCCGGATGGCTGGCCTATGTTCGAGCTTGGATGGGGAGCGAGGTGCCGAAAGCGCGGGGTCGCAGCGGGGTCGTCCTGGGAATAATGTTCGTCGTAGTGGCTCTCGTCGGCCTGGGCCTGATCTATTCGATGCTGTCGGCACCGCTGCGCGTCAATCACGCCGTTCCCACGCCGTCGGCCAGCTCTGCCACCGTGCCGACCTCTTCACCGCCCCTTGCGGCCAGCCAGTCTCCCACGCCGGGCCAGCCCGTCGACGCAGTGGCCAGGTACGAGGCGATGCTCCAAGCGAACCCGAATGATATCCCCACGCTGGCCCGCTATGGGGAGGTCCTCATCCACCGCGGGCAATCGGCGGACGCGCTGCCCAAGCTGGAAAAAGCGGTGCAACTGGAGCCGAAGAACGGCGAGTACCGGGCCCTGCTGTGTCTGGCGCTGGACTGGCAGGAGCAGTATAACAAAGCGGCGGACGCCTGTCAGGCGGCGATTGAGCTCGCGCCCACTTACGCTCCTGCGTACGCTTACCTCGCCGAGGTACAGGCCGACCTGGGGCAAGGGGAGAAGGCGCTGGCCACGGCCCGCAAGGCGACGCAGATGGACGATAACAGCGCGGCAGCACATCGGGCCTACGGCTATGCGCAGCAGTCCATCGGCAACTTCGCCGAGGCGGAGACCGAGTTTCGCAAGGCGATCGACCTGCAGCCCGACCAGACCTACTACCGGCTGGCCCTGGCTGCCCTTTACCGCAGGATGGGCCGTTTCGACGAGGCTATCGTTCAGGCCAAGCAGATAATCGAGATGGAGCCCAATAACCCCCAGGGCTACGAAGCGATAGGCCATGCCTACTACCGCCAGAACAAGTACCAGGAAGCCATACCTCACTTCAAGAAGGCGGTGGAGCTCGATCCGAAGCGCGTAACCACCATCACCTACATCGGATGGGCCTACTATCTGCAGGAGTCTTACGATATGGCCGTGCCCTATTTCCAGGAGGCCGTGCGACAGAACCCGCAGCACTCCTTCGCCTGGGAGGGCCTGGGGTGGAGCCAGTTGTTGCTGGGGCAGAAGGAAGAGGCGCGGGCCGCGTTCCAGCGGGCGCTGGAGATCAACCCCGATCTAGAGAGCGCGAAGCAGGGGCTTGAGCGGCTGGTGGGGCAGTAGCGCAGCGCGTGCCGCTTGTCTGCCATAGAACGGCGCTATTGGTCGCTATTGGGCTGCAGCCTGGGATGGGTCTATCGGCCGGTGGCAGGCAGGCGGGTGGTTCCGTGCCCAATGCCGCAGCCAGTCGATCTGGCTTTGAGGGAGGTCCACGCGGCGACTTTATCAGTCGTCGGCTGGCTTGGCCCGCTTGCCGCGTGCATTCGCCGCGCTCCTGGAAGGAGGCACGGCCGGTGCTCTGGCCCCCTCCTTCGCGATAGGCTTGCTGGAGGCGGCCTTGGCCTTCCCCGCCCTTGGCGTCTTACGTTCCGCCTCACCCGCTGGATTAGCGTCTGGCTCCAACAGGGGGGCCTGCACCGCCTTAGCCTGCCTTGCGCGGCCCGCGCGGGCTGCCGGCTTCGTCGCTGACCTGCCCTTGCCAGCGGGCGCCTTTGCCGGTGCCGCTGGGGGCTTCGCCGCGCCGGCCGCCTTGGACCTGCCGCGGCCTCCGGGCGCTTTCTCCGGCGCAGCCGCGCTCTTCCTGGCCGCTGTATTGCCCCGGCCCTTCGTCGCGACCTCAGCCTCCGGCGCCGGCGTCGGGGCTGCCGCCGGTTTTCCGTTCAAGGCCCAGAGGCCGGTGGGGACGTCCTTCTCCGCCAGCTCGCCGATCCGCTTTCCCTGGGCAGCGCGGCCCATCTGTGGGATGGCCTCCACGGCGGTGCGCACCACAAGCCCGCCGGCCGACGCCAGCACGACCTCGCCCTCGGACGCGGCCACGGCCGCTGCGACCACAGGACCCGTTCGCTCGCTCACGGTGGTCGCCTTCACGCCGCCTCCGCCGCGCCCCTGAGTCGGGTACTCCCTGACGTCTGTCCGCTTGGCCTGGCCGCCCCTCGTGATCAGGACCAACTCGGCCTTAGGCTCGGCCAACAAGGCGGCCACCACCCGGTCGCCGCGGTCCAGTCGAATGCCGCGCACCCCACCGCTGCCGCGACCCGAGGCGCGCAGGTCGGCTTCGGAGAAGCGCAGGGCCTGCCCGTTCTCGGTGACCAGGACCATCTCCTTCCGGCCGTCCGTCAGCTCGGCGGCGACCAGCTCATCTCCCTCCGGCATATCGATGACCTGGGTGCCGGTGGAACGGAGATTGGATAGATCGCTCAGGGCAATGCGCTTGACCTCGCCCGAGCGGGTGGCCAGCAGGCAGAAACGCTCGTCCGCGCCCGCCGGCTGAGGGAAGGCCGCCACGGCTCGCTCGCCATTCTCCAGGGACAGGAAGTTGCTGAGAGGCAGGCCGCGCGGCGTCCGTCCAGCATCCGGCAGCTCGTGGACGCGGGCGGCGAAGGCCCGGCCCCGGTCAGAGAAGAGAAGCAGCGTCTCATGGGTGTTGGCCCGCGCCAGGTACCGAGGCGCGTCCTCTTCCTGGGTTACGACTGCCGTCTGCCCGCGCCCCCGGCGCGACAAGAACGAGTCAGCAGGGACCCGCCGCACGTATCCTTTGGCAGTGAATAGCACTACCACGTCCTGCCTGGGGATCAGGTCCTCTTCGCGAAACTCGGCGGCCTCTTCTTCGACGATGGTGGTGCGGCGGCCGTCGCCGAACTTGGCCTTGAGCTCGCCCAGCTCCTCGCCGATGAGGGCCAGAATCTTGGACGGGTGGGCCAGCAGGTCCTCCAGGTTGGCGATGAGCTTGAGGACGGCCTCCAATTCTTCGATGATCTTGCGCCGCTCCAGGGCAGCCAGACGGCGGAGCTGCATATCGAGGATGGCCTGGGCCTGTATCTCGGTCAGCTTGAATTGCCGCATCAGCCCCGTCCGGGCTGTGTCGGCGTCGCGGGAGCGCCTGATGAGCGCGATCACCTCGTCCAGGTGGTCCAGGGCGATCTTCAAGCCCTGCAGGATGTGGGCGCGCGCCCGGGCCTTCTCCAGCTCATGCTGGGTGCGGCGGGTGAGCACCTGCTGCCGGTAGTTGATGTAGTGCAGCAGCAGCATCTTGAGGGTGAGCACCCGCGGCTGCCCGTCCACCAGCGCCAGCACGTTAATGGAGAACGTGCTCTGCATCTGGGTGTAGCGGTAGAGCTGGTTGAGGATCTGGCGCGGCTGCACGTCCCGGCGCAGCTCGATGACGATGCGCATGCCCTGCCGGTCCGACTCGTCCCGCAGCTCGGAGATGCCCTCGATGCGTCGGTCGCGCACCATCTCGGCGATCCTCTCCAGGAGGGAGGTCTTGTTAAGCTGGAAGGGGAGCTCGGTCACGACGAGCTGCTGGCGGCCGGCCCGCATATCCTCGGTGTGCACGCGGGCGCGCAAAGTGATGCGACCGTGGCCGGTGGCGTAGGCGCTGCGAATGCCCTCCGCCCCCTGGATGATGCCGGCGGTCGGGAAATCGGGTCCCTTCACGATGGAAAGTAGCTCTTCGGGCAGCACATCCGCCGATTCGTCGACGAGCTGCAGAAGGGCCTGTCCCTGGTCGTCGGCGGTGGGCTTCTTCGCCGACTTGGCGGCGATGGCCTTCACTTTGGCTGCCCACTCGCGGCCCAGCCCAGCCAGGGCGCGCTGAGCCGCCTCCGGCTCGATAGTCTGATTGAAGATACGGGCCCAGAGCAGGTCGACGGGCACGCCGGCCGCCAGACAGCTTTGCAGTCGGGCCAGGACGAAGGCCAGCGCATCCACCACCTCGCCGAGATTGTGGGGTGGGATGTTCGTCGCCATGCCCACGGCGATGCCGGACGATCCATTCACCAGCAGGTTGGGCAGCTTCGCCGGCAGGACGCTCGGCTCTTTCAGCGTGTCGTCGAAGTTGGGGGTGAAGTCCACCGTGTCTTTATCGATATCGGCCAGCAGCTCCTCGGCGGTCGCCGAGAGCCGGGCCTCGGTATAGCGCATCGCCGCCGGAGGGTCGCCGTCCACCGAGCCGAAGTTGCCCTGGCCGTCCACCAGCATATAGC
The DNA here is from genome assembly GCA_023475235.1 of Chloroflexota bacterium. GTDB lineage: Bacteria > Chloroflexota > UBA6077 > FW602-bin22 > JAMCWG01 > JAMCWG01. Next base: position 3,973 of record JAMCWG010000146.1, on the reverse strand, counting down.
GCAGGGAGAAGTCCTGCGCCATACGCACCATGGTCTCGTAGACCGGCGCGTCCCCGTGGGGGTGATACTTGCCGAGGACCTCGCCCACAATGCGAGCGCTCTTCTTGTATGGGCTGGTGGGATGCAGGGCCAGCTCGTGCATAGCGTAGAGGATGCGGCGCTGCACAGGCTTGAGGCCGTCGCGCACGTCGGGCAGGGCCCGGGCCGTGATCACGCTCATGGCGTAGTCCAGGTAGGCGCCCTTCATCTCTTCATCGATGCGGATAGGTCGAATATTGCCTGCTTCCAATGATGCTCCTACTAGGCAGAAAGATCTGCTGCGGGGGTAAGAATGCCAGCGACGATTATACCATACTCACGGGAAGCGAACTCCAGAGCGGCGGCCCCACATCCCAGGGCTTATGCGTTCTGGGGATGGGTGGAACTGCGGGATGCACTGCGGTGGTAATTTGTCATTCTGAGGAGCGAAGCGACGAAGAATCTTGGCTCAGCTTTGGCCACCAAGTTCGAGATTCTTCGCTACCTGCGGTCGCTCAGAATGACACCGCGAGACGAGAGGCAGCGGGTAATTGGAACGCATAAGCCCTGCCCCACACCCCAGCCCCGGAAGCGAGGGAATCGAAGGGAGTACCGCGGTTATGCGGCGTAACGAGATGGATAGACGGCAGCGACGCCGGCCCGTGCGCGATGCCTGCCGTTACGTTACCCCTCCCGTTCCAGCAACCAGAGGGAAATGGAGAGCATGACGAGGCTGAAGCCGCCCAGCACTGCCACGTCGAGAACGAGGGGATGGGTGTAGTAGCCCAGCAGCACGCCCCTGACGGCGCTGACGCCGTAGGAGAGAGGGTTGGCCGCCAGGAAAGTGTTCATCCATACCGGCAGGCCTTGCGTGGGGAACATGGCCCCGGAGAGCAGGTACATCGGCATCACCACCATGTTCTGGAGGCTACCGAAGCCCTCGAAGTCGGTCATCCGGACCGCGATCACCAGCCCCAGCGTGGTCATCGCGATGGAGGTGAGAAACATCAGGGCCAGCCCCTCCACGACTGACACGGGCGTGAGGTGCACGCCGGCCAGGGGGGCAAAGAGTAGCACGACGATCCCCTGCAGGGTGGCCGTCGAAGCCCCGCCCAGCGCCTTGCCCAGCAGGACGGAGGAGCGGGGAATGGGGGCCACCATCACCTCCTTGAGAAAGCCGAATTCGCGGTCCCAGATGACCGATATGGCAGATTGTAGCGAGCCGAAGATCAGCGCCATCGCGATGACGCCGGGAAAGATGAATTCGGTGTAGCTCATGCCGGGCACCGGTACGAAGGACTGGCGCAGCCCGAGCCCCAAGGCGAAGAGCCAGACCGCCGACCGGACGATGGAGCCGTACAGCCGGGCCGGCTGCCGGAGGAAGCGCACCAGGTCTCGCTGCCAGATCATCCAGATGGCCTCGGGGTCCAGCATCCCCAGTGCAACAGCTGTCAGCCCTCGGCGGCCGGAGATTCGTCGGGTTTCCACGTAAATGCTCATCGCCGTATTCTCCCTCGCTGCCGTAGCCGTGACTTCAGCCGGTCTGTGCTGCCCGCATCCTCATCTCGGATCGCCTTGCCTGTTAGGCGGAGGAAAACGTCGTCCAGCCCGGGGATGCGCACGGAGACCGTCCGCACCGGCACATCGAGAGCGGCCACCAGGCGGGGGATGAAGGACTCACCGCTCTCCACCTCGAAGGTGAGGTAGCCGTCAGCCTGGACGACCTTTTCCACCCCCAGCCGACCAGATATCTCCGTACGAGCCCGCTGGTTGTCGGCGGTGGAGAGGGTGACCAGGTCGCCACCCACCATTCGCTTGAGAGCGGCCGGCGTGTCCAGGGCGATGATGCGGCCGTAATCGATGATGGCGATGCGGTCGGCGTTCTCCGCCTCGTCCATGTAGTGCGTGGTGAGGAAGATGGTGATGCTCTGCTGTCGGCGCATCTCCCGCAGGTACTCCCAAACGTAGTGCCGGGTCTGAGGGTCCAGCCCGATGGTGGGCTCGTCCAAGAAGAGCACCCGTGGCAGGTGGAGCAACGACCGGGCGATCTCCAGCCGGCGCTTCATGCCGCCGGAGAAAGTGCGGACTACATCGGACCGGCGGTCGGCCAGGTCCACCAGCTCCAGCATTCGCTTGATCCGGTCCTCCCGCTGGGAGCGGGGGATATGATAGATCATAGCGTGGTAGCGGAGGTTCTGCTCCGCCGTTAGGTATTCGTCCAGCGTACTGTCCTGAAAGACGATCCCGATGCCAGACCTGACCGCGGCTGCCTCAGTGACCACGTCGTGACCGTCGATGGTGGCCTTGCCGGCGGTCGGCCTCAGTAGGGTGCACAGCATCTTGATAGTGGTCGTCTTGCCGGCCCCGTTGGGCCCCAGAAAGCCGAAGATCTCGCCGGGTTGCACCTCAAAGGAGACGCCATCGACGGCGGTAATCTCCCCGAAGCTCTTCTTCAGCCCCTCGACTCGGATAATCGGCCCATTCACGGCGAGGGGAACAGATACTTCAGCCATGTTTCACTTCCTGTCACGCCTCAAGAGGCCTTCAATGCGTCGCGCAGGCCTTGCGCCTCGTCTGCCAGGCGTCCCTCCAGGGCGCGCATCTCCTTCAGGCGGGCCCGTATCAGGGCGAGCTGGTCCTCGGCAATGGCCAGCGCCTTCTCCAGATCGGCGCGCCGACTCTCGGGAGTCGGCTCCCGCCGAGCGGCAAGCAGCAGCGATGCCCTGGCCTCCTCGGCCTCCAGTATCCGCTTGATTTCCTTGAGGGAGAGACCCAGCAGCTCCCGCAGCTCCAGAATCCGGTCGATCCGGCGCAGGTCTTCCTCCGTGTACAGCCGCATGCCGCCGTCCAGCTTCACGCTAGGGACGAGCAGGCCGATTTCCTCGTAGTAGTGGAGTGCCCGATGGGTGAGACCGGTACGTTCCACCACATCGCCGATCCTTAGCAAGCCTGCCATTTGCCACCTCCCGATTGCATCCCCAACGTCAGTATACCTTACCCTTACGTAAGTGTCAAGACATTACGTACGCGGCAGATCCAAAGAGTGTAAACACATATGTCACGCTTAGAATCATCTGTCGCAATACCTTGAGGATTAGTTGTCGCGACTACCATCCAGGCGGCGCGGAAGATCGGGGTCTCGCAGTCCAGCCCCCATTTCCTTGGTCACCAGGTACAGCTCGTCAATCTATTGGGCCTGAGGATTGCCGGTTTCTTCTAGACTTTCGATTAGACTTCTTGGACATTTGTGCTGATTTTGTCTAGGAAGGGGCTGTCGCCCCTCTCTGCCTTTGGATATCTCATACTAATTCTTCACCGAGGCGATAATATCGTCCGCCGACACAGTATTTTCTTCGTTTGGTTTGGCATCGCTGCCGATCTTGTAAGATACGCCGCTCGGAGAAGTTATTCTCTCTTTAATGCGCCCTATTCTGAGGCCCTTGTCTCCCTTGTAGGTAACGATTACACCCGCGGAAATGTTCTGCTTATCTACACACTTATCTACCAACAGTTTCGTGCCTGACCTAACGGTCGGCTCCATCGACTGTCCCTGAACCTCTATAGATGAGGTGCACTGTAGCTCGCTGAAACTTGTAGGTAGCGGCTGGCCTCTAAACGTATACACGACATAAAAAGTGAACACAATGGCAAGAACCAATAATGTACCTGCTGCGACGAGAACAGTTCTTTTCAAGGCCAACTCCTCCGGAATACCGACGTCTTTCCTTGGCAAGCGCCAGTTGGCTCCAGATACTGACAAAGACCACGCCAGTATGGGGTACGCCGCCTATGCTACCACTCGTGTGGCGTAAATTCAATATGTCAGTCCCGACGTCGTGACGTGAGTTGAGACGGAGATTGGTGTATCCTGAGATGGTAATTCTAGCAAGGGGTATACCGTGGCAAAGGTTCTTAAACTATCGGATATTCAGAAATTCGCCGATCAACTCTTTTG